>CAZVDA010000094.1:0-8375 GCA_964625365.1 uncultured Thiopseudomonas sp.
GCCGGTGCCGAACTCATTAAGGACATGCCATGAACACCGCCGCCATCAAGCGCTACGCTCCACAAGCCCGCACCGACTTTATTGCCGCGGTAACCCGCCAGGCCACCACCTATGGCGTCACAGCCAAGGGCATTTCGCCGCTGGAAATCAAGGGCGACTTTGCCATCATCAACGATCGGCCCTTTCCCAAGTCGATTGCCACCGCCCGCCAGGCGCTGGAAAAACGTGTTGAGCAAATGGGCTTTGCCCAGGCAATGGAGCAAGCCGCTTACAGCTGGTTTAACCGACTGTGCGCCATCCGTTACATGGAGCTTAAAGGCTTTCTCGACCACGGGCGCCGCGTGCTGTCCCACCCAGGCCAGCCCGGCCATTTTCAATTGCTGGACGAGTGCTTGGACATAGAGCTGGAAGCCCTGTCCCCTGCCCTTGATCGTGAGCAGATCATCGAACTGAAACTGGCCGGCGATAAAGACGAAGAACTGTACCGGGAGCTGCTGCTGGCCCAGTGTCACAACCTGCATCAGTCCATGCCTTTCCTGTTTGAGGCACTAGACAACGCCACCGCCCTGTTGCTGCCCGACAACCTGACCAAAACCGACTCGCTGGTGCATCAGCTGGTCGAATCCATCCCCGAAGAAGACTGGGCCGAGATCGAGATCATCGGCTGGCTCTACCAGTTTTACATCAGCGACAAAAAAGACCAGGTCATCGGCAAAGTGGTCAAAAGCGAAGACATCCCCGCCGCCACCCAGCTGTTCACCCCCAACTGGATCGTCAAATATCTGGTGCAAAACTCCGTAGGCCGCCAGTGGCTGATGACCTATCCCGACTCGCCCATCCGGCAACAGCTGGAGTACTACATCGACCCTGGCCAGCAACCCGACGAAGTCCAGCAGCAAATGGCCGCCACCACACCGGCCAGCATCGAACCGGAAAGCATCAAGGTACTCGACCCCGCCTGCGGCTCCGGTCACATCCTGGTGGAAGCCTACCAACTGCTCAAAGAAATCTATCTGGAGCGTGGCTACCGCAGCCGTGACATTCCCAAGCTGATCTTGCAGCACAACCTGTTCGGTCTGGATATTGACGACCGTGCCGGGCAGCTGGCCGGTTTTTCACTGTTGATGCTGGCCCGTGAAGACGACCGCCGCCTGTTCAACCGCATGGCCGAAGGCGAAGTGCAGCTGAACATTCTCAGCCTGCAAGAAACCAGCCACCTGAAAATCAACGAGCTGTGGAATGCACTGAACCTCACCGGCGACTGGCACCACGGCCAGTCTCAGAGCCTGTTTGACTCCGAGCAATCCAGCCTGAGTGATCCAGCCGCCGATCAGCGCCATGCGCTTATGCAGCGCACCCTATGCGCCTTCACCCAGGCCAAAACCTTTGGTTCGCTGATAGATGTTCCCGCTGAAGACGAGCAGCCGTTGAGTGAACTGCTGGCCGAACTGCGCCGCCTACAACGCGACGGCGATACCATGCAAAAGCAGGCGGCCACCACCCTGCTACCCTTCATTCATCAGGCATGGATACTCGCCCAGCGCTACGATGCCGTAATTGCCAACCCGCCCTATATGGGCAGCAAGGGCATGAATGCCGACATCAAGGCCTTTGCCACAAAGGCGTACCCCAATAGCAAATCCGACCTGTTTGCCATATTTATGGAGCACGCCTTTACGCTGCTGAAACCAGCAGGCTACAACGCTCAAATCAATATGCAGTCATGGATGTTTCTGTCCAGTTACGAAAAGCTACGGGAATGGCTGCTCGAAAACACCACCATCATCACCATGGCGCATCTGGGAGCTCGCGCCTTCGATAGCATTGGCGGCGAGGTCGTTTCGACCACCGCCTTTGTCATTGAAAATGCGGCCTATCCAAAATATTCCGGCGCATACTTGCGACTGGTGGATGGCAAGTCTGAAGCTGAAAAGCAAGAGATGCTTGCACAAGCCATACAATAAGGACGCGATGCATAAAGCCCCGGTGCTAGGCACCAAAATGCAGACAATGAAACCAAACTCATGGATTTTTATAGTAACCGGTTTATTATTAGCATCATATTCACACCCAGAGTATTAAAATCATGCCAAGAATAAACTGGCTCGCTACTCACACACTACCTGGCGATATTCTGCTTCAGTCCTGGCTGCTGGAGCATGGAATCAGCTATTCACTGACGCAAAGGTATGTGCAAAGCGGCTGGCTCAAGAGGTTAAGTTCCGGCGTATTTTTCCGTCCGGGTGCGGATGCAGACATGCAGCCTGACTGGAAAAACGCCCTGCTTGCCGTGCAAGAACAGCAGGCCTTGCCTGTTCACCTGGCAGGCTTGTCTAGCCTGACTTATCAAGGCCTCAGCCATTATTTGCAGCTTGGCCACGCACAAATTTGGCTGGGCACCAAGGGTAAACAAGCCCTGCCCAAATGGTTTAAAAACTTTTCGGGGCAAAACTGGATTTTTTGCAGCAACAGCAAGCTGGAACTTTTACCAGAGCAGGACTTAAAAAAAATACCCGTCGAAGGCAAGGAGCTCATGGCAAGCACAGCTGAACTGGCTGCCTATGAGATCGTCGATGCCATAGGCAAACACATTTCTTTCGAACATGCCGCCGAACTATTCCAGGGGTTGGTCGGCTTAAGCCCCAGAAAAACACAGTCTTTGCTTGAACGCAGCCATGCAGTGCAAACCAACAGGATATTTCTGTTTTTGGCTCACTATCATGGTCACCAATGGGCAAGTCGTCTGGATGAGACCAAAATAGAACTGGGCCGAGGCAAGCGCCAGGTGGTCAAGGGCGGTGTTTATGATGAGCAATACCAGATCACGGTACCGGTAACGCTAGGAAAAGCTGATGAATAAAGGATTAAACCCGCAAAGCCCGTACTATCAACAGGTAAAGCTGCTCGTCCAGGTGCTGCCGATCATTGCCCAAGAAGCTGTTTTTGCATTAAAAGGCGGTACTGCTATCAACTTGTTCGTGCGTGAATTTCCCCGTCTGTCTGTGGACATCGACCTCGCTTACCTGCCTTTGGAGCCAAGACAGACAGCATTGGTCAATGCCCAGGCAGCCTTGAGCCGGATTGCTCAAAACCTCAGCTCACGGTTTCAATTTAAAGCCACCATGCAAGACAGTAAGGCCGATGAACTGCGAGTCATGGTAAACAGCCCAATGGCCAGCATCAAAATTGAAGTTTCTCCTGTCGCCAGAGGAACGCTGCATCCACCTGTCACGATGCCGATTCAAGAACGAGTGGAAGATGCCTTTGGTTACGCAGAAATCGCAGTGGTTAGCCTGCCCGACTTATACGGTGGCAAGCTCTGTGCCGCACTAGACAGACAGCACCCCCGCGACTTGTTTGATGTAGCCAAGCTGCTCAAGAGCGAGGGAATCAGTCGCGAAATTTTTGTCGGCTTTCTGACCTATGTACTAAGCCACCCAAGGCCAATCAATGAAGTGCTGGCACCCAATTGGCGGGCGCTGGATAAAACATTTGCACAGGAATTTTCAGGTATGACCTTCGAGACTGTTAGCCTTGAAGAGTTGTATGCCGTGCAAGAAAGAATGCTGACTGCTCTACAGCGCCATTTTACAGCCCGGGACAAGGACTTCTTGCTGTCATTTAAACGTGGCGAGCCAAACTGGAAATTATTTGACCAGCCACAAGCCGCAGAGCTACCAGCCATATGCTGGAAGCTACAAAACCTGAACGTACTTGCTAAAAACAAAGAAAAATATACCGAGCAGTTATCAAAGCTGGAAGCAGTGCTTGATGACTGGCTGGCTACCAAATGAAATCCTGGCAGGCACTGAGGAAGAACATGACCACCCGCCCCCGCACCATCCAGATTTTCCTGCCCGACGGCGATCCGTCCGGCATTCGTATTGCCGAGCTGACCACTTCCATTGTGCGGCTGATTGAGCTGCCACGCAGCGAGTTGCCGAAGACCGATACGTTTTCCACTCCCCATTGGCTCGTTTACTCATGACTACACAAGAAAGCCCTGAGTTTGCAACCTTTCTTTGGCGGGAACGCTGCCATCTACGCAACAAAAACTTAACAGCCATGCTGAAAAAAGGTGATTTAGAAAGCCTTTGTCCAAAAAGCGCCAATCACCCATATCAGACGCACAAGACTTCTCCCGCCAATAAAAAGGAAAAATGAGTATGAGTCTGAATATAAGCACCAGTCAGCTTGTGCTCGCTTGGCGAAAGGCCAAGGTCGATCTGTATTACTCAACCAACCCGCCGCTGTTCGAGATGGCCGAGTATGAGGAAAATCTGCTCGAAAACCTTGAGCAATTGCGTAAACGCATCAATGGCAAAACTCAAACATGGGTTACCAAAGAAGAATTCCTTGGCACTTGGACTCTGGCCCCCAAGTCCATCACCTATCATCCATCCGCCACGACTGAAGATCAGAACGACGAAAAAGCAGGCAAGGATACCACCCTGATTTTTGCCGCCCCCGATGCCGAATGGACTAGTCAGGTTGAAAATGGCAAGCCACCCACTGCCGAGTTTCGCCTGATGGCTCAATGCAGCATCGATTTTCATGTGTTCTCTGCACTATGGATGCTTCAGGTTGGGCACCATTTCGACAAGGTGCTGGACGAAAATGTTTACGGCAGTCGCCTGCGGCGCAATGGCCAAGGGCAAATCAACACGCTGGCCATGGGCTCCTTCAAGCCCTACCTCAAGCCATTCCGCGACTGGCGTAACGGCGCAATCAACAGCATGCGCACCGCGCTGACAGACAAGAAGGATGTCATCGCTCTCACCGCTGATGTCACCAGTTTCTACCACGAGTTGAATCCCGACTTTATGCTGGATGAGGCATTCCATGAGAAAGCCGGTATCGCACTGAATGAAGATGAAGCCCGGCTCAACCGGCTGTTTATCAAGGCGCTGCAAGCCTGGGCAAAAGAGACCCCACTGAAGAAAGGCCTGCCCGTTGGCCTGCCAGCCTCTGCCGTGGTCGCCAATGCTGCGCTGATTGAACTGGATCAGTTCATCAACAAACAGGTTGTTCCCCTGTACTATGGCCGCTACGTGGACGACATCCTGCTGGTCATGCACAACACCAGCAAGCTCGATAACAGTAAAGGTTTCTGGGACTGGGTCATCAACCGCGATGGCGGCAACAAGCTACTCACAAATAACGACGGCAAAATTTGTTTTCATCCCGACTACCTGAAAAATAGCGATATCGCATTTGAAAACAGCAAAAACAAGCTGTTTATCCTGTCCGGTGGCCCTGGTATCGCCCTGATTAACGCCATTAACGAACAGATCAATCTGCGCGCCAGCGAGTGGCGGGCGCTGCCTGATCTACCGGACAGCCCCTCGACCATAGCCACAGACTTGCTCAAGGCCACAAATAACACCGGCGAGCATGCCGACAACCTGCGCAAGATGGATGCCCTGACTCTGCACCGTGCCGGTTTTGCCCTGCGATTGCGCGACTACGAAGCCTTTGAGCGCGACCTCCCACCGGACGCCTGGCAGACACACCGCCACGCATTTTTTGATGCCGTGATTGACCACCTGCTGACCCCGGAAAAGTATTTTGAACTGGCACAGTACCTGCCCCGAGTCCTGCGTATGGCAACAGCCTGCGAGGACTTCGACAAACTGGGAAAAATGATTGAAGCGCTACAGCAGGTTATCGAGAAAGTAGAGAAGCACTGCCGGATAACCATTAAAAGTGGCAATGACTCATCGGTGCCTGACAAGGCAATTAGCTGCTGGCGAGACAGTACCTGGAAAATAATGGCGGAAAGCGTTATCGCCGCATTTCCCGCTAAGCTGATCCAGCTGGACAGCGCAGATCTCAAGAAGCTCCTGAACGCAGATACCTATCACGCTCTGGTATCAGGCATTTGGCCGGATATCCTTGACCGCCCTCTGGTTCCGACTCACAAACACTTCCAAGAAAAATACCGCCTGCTATTCAGCCACGATCTGGCTCAGACGCCCCTGCGTTTCTGTGGCCTGCCCAAAGAACTGGTCAATCAGCGCGGCATTCCTGACCGTAGCGTGTTACATGAAGCAAGCTGGAATGCAGTCGAGTACGAGGCTATTGATGATGCTATTTCTACCTTGGCCAACTGGTTCAAGCCAAAGCCCCTTGCAGCTATCCCGCCGGGCCTATACTTCCCCACTCGACCCTTCGGTCTGAACGAGCTGTATCTGATAGCCCCCGAGCCATTCAAAAACACCAGCTTACCGGTTCTTGACCGGGTTATCCGCGCCTTACGCGGCTTTGAGTTAAACGAATACCGGATGCCGCAGTGGGACGAGAAGCAACGCACACTGTCGATTCCGGACGGCGAGCCAAGACCCAAACAGGCCATTGCCGTCTCCAGCTGGAAAACCAGCGACCAGAGTTTTGTTGCCTCTGCCATGCAACAGCCCGATCCGGACAGCCGCTCCCGTTATCAGCGCCTGAACCGCTTGATCAACGAACTGATATCCAGACCGGACAACACCGGCTACCTGATCCTACCGGAACTGGCCGTACCGCCCCAGTGGTTTCTGCGGATCGCCAGCAAACTCAACGGCAGACGTATCTCACTGATCAGCGGCGTCGGCTACCTGCACTCGAACGAAGAAACGGTACAGAACCAGATCTGGGCATCCTTGACCCATGACGGCCTCGGCTTCCCATCCCTGATGCTCTACCGCCAGGACAAGCAGACCCCCGCCTTCTATGAGGAAAAAGAGCTGCACCGCTTGGCTGGCGTAAGCTTGCAACCGACAGAGAGCTGGGCGTCTCCGCCCGTCATTCAGCATGGTGACTTTCACTTCGCCCTGCTCAACTGCAGCGAACTCACCAATATTCGCTACAGAACGGCACTGCGCGGCAAGATAGATGCTCTGTTTATCGCCGAGTGGAATCGGGATATTGATACCTTCAATGCCCTCGTAGAGTCTGCAGCATTGGATATCCATGCTTACATCATCCAATGCAACAACCGGCGCTATGGCGACAGTCGTATCCGCGCACCCCACAAAGAACGCTGGCAACGTGACCTGCTACAAGTTAAAGGCGGCAACCACGACTATTGCATCACCGGCGAAATCGACGTACTAGCCCTTCGTCAGTTCCAGTCCAGTCACAGGTCACCAAACAAACCCTTCAAACCCGTGCCAGACGGATTCAACCAAGATATGGCGCACGCACGCAAGGTATTACCGAAAGGAGGACAGGCATGAGCGAACAAGAGAACAATGATATGGGGCAGTATTTTTTTAGAGCTTCTGCTAACGACTTCTATAAAGTTCCAGGCAACCCTATTGCCTACTGGATTAGTGACAAAGAGCGTGACTCATACCAAGACGGAGGATTATTAGGTACTTTTTTTAGCCCTAGAAAAGGCATGGATACTGGAGAAAATGCTACCTTCTTGAGATTCTGGCATGAAGTATCCAGCCAGGATACAGCCAAAAACCATCAGGAAGAAAATACTCAGAAAACTTGGTTTCCATACAACAAGGGTGGTGACTATAGAAAGTGGTATGGAAATAGAGAGTATGTAGTTAACTGGAAAAATGATGGTACAGAAATAAAATCCAGACTGTCTTGGAAAAAGAAGAAACCCACCCTAAGAAATACAGATTATTTTTTTAAGGAAGGATTTACATGGACAACTGTTTCATCTTCAAGTTTTTCTGCCAGATATACGCCGCCGGGTTCTATCTTCGACAACGGCGGCTGCACATTATTCGCTGATAAAAATCTTGATTTAGCCGGAGCTTTAATTAATTCAAAAGTTGCTTCTAGATATTTAGAATTTCTATCTCCCACTTTAAATTTTCAGCCAGGCAACATTGGGAAGATTTTATTTTTAAATGATTTTTTAAAGATTGAAAGCGAATGTAAATCTATCGTAAAAATTGCTAAAACCGACTGGGATTCATACGAAACCTCATGGGACTTCACCAGCCTGCCTTTAAGCTATCACGGCTTTAAAAAATTAACTTTGCAACAAAGTTACCAAGCTCTGCGCATTCATTGGCTAGAACAAACCAATGCAATGCAGCGCCTTGAAGAAGAAAACAACCGCATTTTTATCGAAGCCTACGGCCTGCAAGACGAACTCACCCCCGATGTACCGCTCAAGGAAATCACCCTCACCTGTAATCCGCATTACCGGTACGGCGGCGAGCGTACCGACGAAGAGCTGGAAACCCTGCTGCAATGCGATACCATCAAGGAACTAGTTTCCTATGCCATCGGTTGCATGATGGGCCGTTATTCACTGGATAAAAGCGGCCTGATTCTCGCCAGTCAGGGCGAAACCCTGGACGACTATTATCGCCAGATCCCGGTGGCCAGCTTTGCGCCGGATGACGACGGCATTTTGCCGTTGA
>CAZVDA010000095.1:0-8241 GCA_964625365.1 uncultured Thiopseudomonas sp.
AGCGTGAAGTGAAGCTGCCGTCCGGCGGCGCACTGGTGATCGACCCGACCGAAGCACTGGTCTCCATCGACATCAACTCGGCGCGCGCCACCCGTGGCAGCGACATCGAGGAAACCGCCTTGCAGACCAACCTGGAAGCGGCCGAAGAAATCGCCCGCCAGCTGCGCCTGCGCGATATCGGCGGCCTGATCGTCATCGACTTCATCGACATGACGCCGATGAAAAACCAGCGCGCCGTGGAAGAGCGCATGCGCGAGTGTCTGGAAGCCGATCGCGCCCGTGTGCAGATTGGCCGTATTTCGCGCTTTGGCCTGCTGGAAATGTCCCGCCAGCGCCTGCGTCCGTCACTGGGTGAAACCAGCGGCATGGTATGCCCGCGCTGTAACGGCCAGGGCGTGATCCGTGACGTTGAATCCATTTCTCTGGCCATTTTGCGCCTGATCGAGGAAGAAGCCCTCAAGGACCGCACCGCCGAGGTCCGCGCCCGCGTACCGCTGCAGGTAGCCGCCTTCCTGCTCAACGAAAAGCGCAATGCCATCACCAAGATCGAGCTGCGCACCCGTGTGCGCATCTTCATCCTGCCTGATGACCATCTGGAAACGCCGCACTTTGACGTGCAGCGCCTGCGTGATGACAGCCCCGAGCTGCAGGTCGGCCAGTCCAGCTACGAAATGGCCTCTGAAGACAGCGACGACAGCCAGGTGGCCAGCACCACCAGCCGTGCGCTGGTACGCGAAGAAGCCGCCGTCAAGACCAGCGCCCGCGAGCGTGGCCCTGTTGCGGCTGCATCTGCCGCGCCGGTGGCCGCAGCACCGGCAGCCGCCCCTGAAAAAGGTCTGTTGAAAGGTCTGGTCAAGTCGCTGGTGGGCCTGTTTGCCAACGGCGACAAGGAAGAAACCCCCGCGCCGCAGGAAGAAAGCAGGGAGCGTAGCCGCTCTGGCGAGCGCACGTCTTCCAGCCGTCAGGGTAACCGTCGCCGTGACAACAACCGTGAGGGTGCTGCGTCCGAAAACGGCAATGGCCGCAGCCGCGATGAAGAGCGCAAGCCGCGTGAAGACCGCAAGGACGGCAGCCAGCGTCGTGAAAGGCCACAACGCGAACCGCGTACCGGCGAGCAGGACAAGGCAGCCGCCAGCAATGGCCGCCGCAACAGCCAGTCCCGCAGCCAGGAGCCTAGAACCCGTGACGAGGACAGTCAGGCCCGTACCAGCCGCCGTAGCCGTAACCAGGACGATGCCGAGCTGGAACTGAAACAGCAGCATGATGCCGAAGCCGCCATCGTCGAGAACGAAGCGGAACAGGCCGTTACCGACTCCGAAGAAACCGTCAGTGACGAAGAGCGTCCGCGCCGTCGTTCACGCGGCCAGCGTCGTCGTCCGGCTACCCGCCGCGAGCGTCCGGCCCTTGATGAAGGTGACAATACCCAAACAGAAGCCACCGGCATTGAAGGCACAGCCGAAGGCGAGCCATCTGTTGCGGCACCGGTAGTGGCCGCTGTGGCCGCTGTGGCCGCTGTGGCCGCCGAAGCGGTACAGGCATTTGATCCGTCTGCGGCTCCCGAACCAGCCAGACAGCTGGCTGTGGCCGAGCCTGACCTGCTGCTGCAGATCAGCGAGCCAGCGGCACAGGAGCCTGGGCAACAGGTGACTGAACAGCCTGTGGCAACTGCCCGGCCGCAAGCCGCTGAAATTGCCGAACCCGTTGCCCGCACCACGGGCCGTGCCGCCAATGATCCGCGCGAGCGTCGCCGACTGGAACGTCTGGCCCGCGAGCAGGCTGCCCGTGATGCTGAGGCCGCCAGTGCCGCACCTGCGCCAGCACCTGCCGAGCAGCTGGAGCTGGTGACCGAGGAGCCGGTTGCAACACCCGCAGTGGTAGAAGCTGTTGTAGAGGAACAGGTACAGCCCGAGCCGGTTACCGTTGCAGAAACCGTAGCGCCCGTGGCAGAGGTTGTCGCTCAGCCTGAGCCGGAAACGGCGGTCGAGCCTGAAGCTGCAGCTATAGCTGAAGGCACGCCCGAGCAGACAGCGGCCGATGATCCGGAACAGACACCGGAAACGGCCGGCAAGGATCAGCCAAACCCTGGACAGTAAGTCCACAAACAAGGCGATCCCCCGGGGTCGCCTTTTTCCATTCTAGATACAGCTTTTGCTGGTACGTGATGCCATGAATTTGCCGCTACTCTGGGTATTGACCCTGTTGCTGATCGCCATTGTCCTGTTTGTGCGCAACAAGCCGCGCATGGATGCGGTGGCGTTGCTGATGATTGTTTCGCTGCCATTGACCGGTGTGTTAAGCACCAAGGAAGTTCTGGCCGGTTTCAGTGATCCAAGCGTGATCATGATTGCCGCACTGTTTGTGGTGGGTGAGGGACTGGTGCGTACCGGAATCGCCAACCAGATGGGTGAAATGCTGGTCAGGCATGCCGGCAGCAGCGAGTGGCGGCTGACGCTGTTTCTGATGCTGGCGGTTGCAATGCTCGGCTCGGTGATGAGTTCTACCGGCGTGGTGGCGATTTTTATTCCGGTGGTGCTGAGCATTTGTACCCGTCTGAACATCCATCCCAGCAAGATGATGATGCCGCTGTGTTTTGCCGGCCTGATCAGCGGCATGCTGACCCTGGTGGCCACTCCGCCCAACATGGTGGTGCACAGCGAGCTGGTACGCCATGGTTACGAAGGCTTCAGCTTTCTGGCCCTTACGCCCATCGGCCTGACCGTTCTGGTGCTGGGTATCTGCTACATGCTGGTAGCCCGCCGCTGGCTGGCTGGCCATGTTGACGATCAGGGCAACAAGGAGCCGCGCCACCGTATCCAGGATCTGGTACGGGAATACCGCCTTGAGGGCCGCGAACGCCGTCTGCGCGTCAAGGCCAACTCGATTCTCACCGGCCAGACCCTCAACGAGCTGCAATTACGCAAGCAATACGGTATCAACATCATTGCCGTTGAGCGCCAGCAGCGTTTTCGCCGCACTTTGCTGAGTGCCACCGGCAGCACCGAAGTGCGCCCCGGCGATATCCTGCTGGCCAATCTGGTCAGTCCTACCATTGATTTGTTGACGTCCTATCACGAACTGGGCGTCGAGCCGCTATCGACCGAGGACAGCTATTTTGGCGACCACAGCAAAACGCTGGGGCTGGCCGAAGTCATGCTGCCGCCGGACTCGCAACTGATCGGCAAGACCATTCAGGAGCTGGGCTTTCGCTCGCAGCGCAAGCTCAACGTAATCGGCCTGCGCCGCAACCGGGCCGCACTGGAAGGTTTGCTGGTGGACGAAGTGCTGCGTGCCGGCGATACCCTGCTGGTGGCCGGTGACTGGAAGCATATCCATGTGCTGCAGGGCTATACCCGTGACTTTCTGGTGCTTAGCCTGCCCGCCGAGGTGGAGCAGGGCGTGCCGGCACTGGTCAAGGCACCCCATGCGCTGTTCAGTCTGGCGGTGATGGTGGTTTTGATGGTGACCGGCGCAGTGTCCAACGTAATGGCGGTACTGATTGCCGGCCTGCTGATGGGCGCGTTTCGCTGTATCAACATGGATGCCGCCTACAAGTCGATCAACTGGCAAAGCATCATCCTGATCATCGGCATGCTGCCCTTTGCCACTGCGCTACAGAAAACCGGCGGTATCGACCTGGCCGTGCAGGGCCTGATGCAGCTGTTTGGCGATGCCGGACCGCGCATGATTCTGGGCGTGCTGTTTGTGGCCACGGCCAGTATCAGCCTGTTTATTTCCAATACAGGTACGGCGGTATTGATGGCACCCGTGGCGATTGCCAGCGCACAGGCTATGGGCGCATCGCCGGCACCCTTTGCCATGACGGTGGCGCTGGCCGCCTCGGCGGCCTTTATGACGCCCATCTCGTCACCGGTCAACACTCTGGTGCTGGGGCCGGGTCAGTACAGTTTCGGCGACTTTGTGCGCATTGGTACGCCCTTTGCGGTGGTGGTGCTGTTTACCACCATCTTGCTGGTGCCGATACTGTTTCCGTTTTAACCAAACTCGGCCTGCAGGGCCGCCCGCACGCAGTAGACGATGCCCTCGTCCAGCGTGCTGAACTGGCGGGCAATTTCGGCGGCGGGCGGCAGCTCGCCGTCACCGTCGAGAAAGGCATCCTGCAGCTCGCCCAGCAGGTCGTCGGGCAGGTCCAGCGCCTGCTCCAGACTTAGCTGACCCTTGCCAATGGCGCGGGCCAGATGGCTGTAAACATTCTTTAGCGAACAGCTGTGCTGGCGGGCAATCTGCTCCGGCGTCATGCCGTGGCGGGCCAGGGTAATGATTTCGTGCTGCAGGTCGTGCACGGGTTCGGCAATCGCCGGGCTGCTGCCGGCAGCGGTAAACACCGCCAGAAACTCGGCACCGTAACGTTCCAGCTTGACCTGGCCCACGCCGCTGACCTGCGCCATATCGCTCATGCTTTGCGGCTGCTGGTCGAGCATGTCCTTGAGGGTCGAGTCGGGGAAAATCACATAGGGCGGCACGGCATGCTCTTCGGCCAGCCGTTTGCGCAGGGCACGCAACTGCTCCCAGGTGTCGCGCTGCTCGGGGCGTACCAGCTTGCTGGCCTGGCTGGTCTGATAGGTAGCCGGCGGCTTGCCGGCCTCCTCGCGCAACTGCAGCTGCACCTCGCCGCGCAGCAGCGGGCGACAGGCATCATTCAGGCGCAGTCCGCCAAAGCCTTCCACGTCCACATCCACCAGATTACGCGCCACCAGCTGGCGAAACAGTGAACGCCACTGATGCTCGCTAATCCCCTTGCCGATGCCGAATACCGACAGGTGCTGATGGCCCATCGAACGGACGCGGTCGTTTTCCTTGCCCAGCAACACATCCAGCAGGTGACCGACGCCGTAGCGCTGGCCGGTGCGGTACACCGTAGACAGCGCCTGACGGGCAGCCTCGGTGGCATCCCAGGTTTTCGGTGGCTCGGTGCAGTTGTCGCAGTGGCCGCAGGGCTCGCTCAGCTGTTCGTCAAAATAGCCCAGCAGCGTCTGGCGGCGGCAGCGGGTTTCCTCGCACAGCGCCAGCATGGCATCCAGCTTGTGCTGTTCCAGCCGCTTGAAGCGCTCTTCACCTTCCGAGCCGGCCAGCATCTGCTTGAGCAGCAACACATCCTGCAGGCCATAGACCATCCAGGCGTCGGCAGCCAGACCGTCACGCCCGGCGCGTCCGGTTTCCTGATAATAGGCTTCGATGGACTTGGGTAGGTCCAGATGGGCCACAAAGCGCACGTTGGACTTGTCGATGCCCATGCCGAAGGCAATGGTGGCGACCATGATCAGCCCTTCCTCGTTGATGAAGCGCTGCTGATGGGCGGCGCGTACATCGTTGCTCAGGCCGGCATGGTAGGGCAGGGCGCTGAAGCCTTTTTCGACCAGAAATTCGGCGGTGCTGTCCACGCTCTTGCGCGACAGGCAATAGACAATGCCCGAATCGCCCTTGCGCGGGGCCAGAAACTGCAGCAGTTGCCGACGGGCGTTGTCCTTGGGCGTGATGCGGTAAAAAATATTGGGCCGGTCAAAGCTGGAGACAAATTCTTTGGCATTCTGCAGCTGCAGGCGCTGGATGATTTCCTGGCGGGTGCGCACGTCGGCGGTGGCGGTCAGCGCAATGCGCGGCACCTGCGGAAACAGTTCGGCCAGCTGGCTCAGCTGCAGGTATTCGGGGCGAAAGTCGTGGCCCCATTGCGATACACAGTGCGCCTCGTCAATGGCAAACAGGCTGATCGGCAGTTGCTGCAGAAAGGACAGCGTGTGTTCCTGCAGCAACCGCTCCGGGGCCAGATACAGCAGGCGGATTTCGCCCCGGCGCAGGCGTCCGGCAATCTCGCGGCGCTCGTCAATGCTCAGCGCCGAATTCAGGGCGGCGGCGCTAACGCCGGCTTCCTGCAGGTGGCTGACCTGGTCCTGCATCAGCGCAATCAGCGGCGAAATGACAATCGCCACCCCGTCGCGCAATAACGCCGGCACCTGATAACACAGCGACTTGCCGCCGCCGGTGGGCATCAGCACCAGTGCATCGCCGCCCTGGCTGACCTGGTCGATAATGTCCGCCTGACGGCCCCGGAAGGCATCGTAACCAAAGACGTTTTTCAGAACATTGAGCGCGGGCGATGACATGGGCTTCTCCATAACAGGCCGGCATTATACGGTTTTGCCGGTAACTTTGCTGATGGCGGCGCCGGATGCGAAAGCCTTTCGCCAGTTCTGTGCTGGTGTGGAGCCACGCGTGCTGCTCCATGCTTGCCGCCTGCGCTGCAAGACATTTCCGCGCTGGCGGGAACCCATGGGGGCGGGCTGCCGGCGGCAACAGATAAGCTGCTGGATGCTGGTGGTACCCGCGGCGCTGGTCTACAATAGCCGCCTTAAATTCACCAACAGGGTATGAGCCAATGTCTTTCTCTCAACAACAGGCCCGCTTGCGCGCTTTCCTCGATGCCGATGACCTGTACGAAGAGGCGCTTGATTATGTTGCCAGCCATGGTTTTTTAACCGCCCTGTCCATCTGCCCGGAGCCGGTGGAAGCCGAAGAATGGATTGCCGAGCTGTTTGGTGAAGAGCCAGATTACAAGGACGCCGCCGAGCGCGACGACATTCACGAAGCGCTGCTGCAGCTTAAGGCCCAGATTGAGCGCCAGCTGGCCAGCGACGAAGAGTTCGAGTTTCCCTGCGACCTGGACCTGGGTGACGAACCTGCCGACTCCGACCTGCGTGCCTGGTGTATCGGCTTTATGGAAGGCGTGTTCCTGCGTGAAGATATCTGGTTTGAAGACGACGAAGAAGAAGTCAGCGAACTGCTGCTGCCGGTCATGGTCGGCTCCGGCCTGTTTGACGAGCAGCCGGACTTTGCCGAAATCGCCAGCGATGACGAGCTGGTAGCCAGCATGCTGGTCCAGATTCCGGATATCCTGTCCACCCTGTTCCTGCTGTTGCAGGCTCCGGAAGAAAAACCGGCCCTGCTCAAGCCCCGCGACTGATGCCGCGGCGGACGCCATGAGCCGCGAGGTTCGACTGGTTGCCAATCCGCTGTTGCGCTCCCTGCTGTTTGCCCTCGGCTGCCTGAGTGTGGCCCTGGGCGTACTCGGGCTGTTTCTGCCCATCCTGCCTACTACTCCCTTCATGTTGCTGGCTGCCGGCTGCTTTGCCCGTAGCTCGGAGCGTTTTTACCGCTGGATTACGTCACACCACCGCTATGGCCCGATGATTGCTGACTATCTGGCCGGCAAGGGCTTGCCGCTGCGCGTCAAACGGCTGGCTATTAGTCTTTTGTGGCTAAGCATTTTGTTTGGCGTGTTCTGGGTGGCTTTTGTCTGGGCCAAACTGGCCATGTTGTTGACTGCGGTGGCGGTGACTGTCTATTTGTGGCGGTTGCCGATGGCTGATTGATGGTTGTTGCCTTTGGGTGTGGCAGGTCAGGCGGAACGCTACGTAACGCTGACGCTGCCACGGTCGCCTTTTGGGCGTCCATGGCGCTAAGGCGTTACTCCGGTTCCGCCTGACCTGCAATACACTCTGGCGTTGGTTGGGGAGTGGCCCGGCTGCGCCGGGCTGCTGTCGCGTGTTGTGGGCGGGGTTTGTTGTTCAGCAGGTAACGTAAGAAGCCTCTGAAATTTCGTGCTGAATGCAGTGCCTCATCCGTCATGCCGCGCTTAATACTGTGCCCCAGTCATTCCGCGCGTAACGAAGTGGGGTCGCGGAATCTAGGGCACCGCTACCCCTGCCTGATTCAGCATGTCGCACAGGCGAATCAGGGGCAGGCCGACCAGGCTGGTGGCGTCTTCGCCTTCGGTGGCGCGGAACAGGCTGATGCCCAAGCCTTCCGACTTGAAGCTGCCGGCGCAGTCATAGGGTTTTTCCTTGCTGACGTAGCGCTCAATCTGCGCGTCAGACAGCTCGCGAAAATGCACGGTAAACGGCACGCAGTCCACCTGCGCCTGGCCGCTGGCGCTGTCCAGCAGGCACAGGCCGGTATAGAAGACCAGGCTGCGGCCCCGTGCCGCCTGCAGCTGCTGGATGGCGGCCTGCCGGTTGCCGGGTTTGCCAATGATCTGGCCGTCCAGCACCGCCACCTGGTCCGAGCCGATGATCATGTGTTGTAAAAACTGATGGCGTAGCGCACAGGCCTTGGCCGCAGCCAAGCGCTTGACCAGACTGACGGCATCCTCGCCGGGGCGCGGTGTTTCGTCGATATTGGGGCTTTGGCAGACAAAGCGCAGCTGCAGGCGCTCCAGCAATTCACGGC
>CAZVDA010000096.1:0-8238 GCA_964625365.1 uncultured Thiopseudomonas sp.
CGGCGGATGACCACACGATCATGCAGAGGACGAAGCTTCATTCTCGATCTCTCCTGAGGGATGTTTAACAAACACAGGCACGGGCGTGCCTGCTTTTATGGAAAAACTGCTGCACCCGGAAGGCCGCAACAGTGTTGCACAGTCTGCTGGCAGAGCTGCGCAGTAACCGTTGAAGAGCTATATGGGGCTGGCAAAACGCATTTCAAGGGCGGTAAAACTTTTTTCAGTCACGATCCTTGCGCTCGTACTCACCCTCGATCACATGCACCTCGTGCTGTCCAGCATCATGCTGTGTATGGGTACGCTGATAGCTGGCATGAATGTCCGCCGGCGGCATGCCCCTGCGCATGCGGCGGATCAGCCAGTAACGGGTAACCGGCAGGATACACAGCACGCCGGCAGCATCACTGATAAAGCCCGGAATGAACAGCAGCACGCCGCCAATTACCCACAACAGACCGGTGAGCATGGCATCGTCCGGCACCTCGCCGCGCGCCATGCGCTCGCGTACGCCCAGCGCGGTGGCCACACCCGCCATGCGGATGCAGAAAATGCCGGCCAGCGCACTGAGAATGATCCACAACACTACACTCAGCGCACCGATTTCACTGCCAACCTTGATCAGTACGTAAAGCTCCAGCAAGGGCAGCAGCAAGAACAACCACATAAACGTCTGCATCGTAAAACACCTGTCAGTTCTGGTCCGGCTACGAGCCGGACTCGTGCGTATCAGCAGCGGCCTGCTTTCGGCTATCCAGCCGCCACTGCCAGAGAATCAGCAGTACGGTAGGCACGCCCAGCAAGGCCGTTGCGTAAAAGAAATTGGCGTAGCCCAGCCGGTCCACCATCACTCCCGAATAGCCGCCAATCAGGCGCGGCAGCAACAGCATGATCGAACTGAGCAGCGCATACTGGGTAGCCGAAAACTTCAGGTTGGTCAGGCTGGACAGGTAAGCCACAAAGGCTGCAGTGGCCATGCCGGCGCTGAAGTTGTCGCAGGAAATGGTCACCACCAGCATCTGCAGGTTGGCTCCCATACCGCTGAGCATGACAAACATCAGATTGGTAGCCGCCGAGGCAATGCCGCCCGCCAGCAGAATCGGCATGATGCCGAAACGTACAATCAGCACACCGCCAGCCCCGGCCCCCAGCAGCGTCATGATCAGGCCGAAGACCTTGCTGACCCCGGCAATCTGGTCCTTGGTGAAGCCCTGGTCAATGTAAAACACGTTGGCCATCACGCCCATCACCGTGTCCGACATACGGTAGGTGGCGACCAGACCCAGCAACAGCAAGGCCTGCCAGCGGTAACGCACCACAAAATCATTCACCGGCGTCAGTACCGGCGCCAGTCCGCGCCGCCCGAACGACGACAGGCAGGCCACAATCAGCAGGCTGTACATCAGCCCGCGCAGAAAGGCGCGGTCGGTAAAAAACAGCTCGCTCAGGCTCTGCGAGCCGCGTAAAAACGGGTGAAAGTTGGTGTGGTAATACTGGGTCAGCATCGCCGGCACCGAAATCAGCAGCACGATCAACACCACAATCGAGGCCAGCTGATGGCCCAGTGCATAGCGCGAACGCTCCCGCTCACCGCCCAGATTCAGCTGCGGCTCTTTCATCCATAGAGTGGTCAGCATGCCCGGCAGCATCAGCAAGGCAAACAGCAGGTAGGTACTGGCCCAGGCCGAGTGCCGGTACTGCAGGCCGGTAGAGCCAAACCACTCGGCAAAATATAACGCACCGGCAGTAGCCAGCAGCGCCGCCACCCGGTAACCGGCCATATAACTGGCCGCCAGCGCCGCCTGACGTTCGTTGTCGGCAATTTCCAGCCGGTAGGCATCCACGGCAATGTCCTGCGTCGCCGAGGCAAAGGCCACCAGCACCGCCAGCGCAATCAGTACCGCAAGATGGGTTTGCGGATTGCTGAACGCCATGCCCGCCAGTCCGATGGACACCATCACCTGCGACAGGATCAGCCAGGAACGCCGCCGTCCCAGGCGGCCCAGCAGCGGCAGTTTCAACTGGTCCAGCATGGGTGACCACACCCACTTGAACGCATAGGCCAGCCCGATCAAGCTGGCGTAGCCAATGGTTTCACGGGCCACGCCGGCCTCGCGCAGCCACACCGACAGGGTGGAAAACACCATCATGTACGGCAATCCGGCGGCAAAGCCCAACAACAATAGGGCCAGCACCGCCGGACTGGAATAGGTGGTCAGGGCTTCACGCCAGCCCTTGTCAGTCATGGTTAACCTGCATCAGAATTACAACCTTGAAAAAACCCGTTGATACGCCCAAGCCTGTGGCATGGCAGCACTTCATGGCTGCCAGCGATAAAGGCGCAAGGATACCCGCCCATTGCTGACCTGAATACCCTCACTGCGCAATCGCTGACATTGTTCGTACCAGGCTTCGCTGCCTTCGGGCACGCCCAGGCGGCCCGCTGCGTTGATCACCCGGTGCCAGGGCAGGCTGCCGCCATCCGGCAAACGGCCCAACTGGCTACCCACCCAGCGGGCGGCACGGCCCAGTCCCGCCAATTGCGCCAACTGGCCATAGGTGACCACCTTGCCGGCCGGTACCTGTGCCAGTGCCGCATACAGCATTTGACGCCGCAGGGCGGTATCACTGAACTTTTCGGCAACCGCCGGCGTCTTGGCGCCAGCTTTTACAACCCCTGTTTCCACTTTGGTCTCCCGCATGAAACCCTTTAGCCCCAACCTGCTTGCCTGCACCGTTTTGAGCAGCCTGCTGATGGCCAGTTCAAGCCTGGCTGATACCGTGCAACTCAAAAACGGCGACCGCATCAGCGGCACCATTGTACTGCTGGACAGCGGTCGCCTGTTACTGAAAACCGCCTACGCCGGCACCCTCAGCCTGGATGTCAAACAGGTCACCTCGGTCGATACCGACCAGCAACTGCTGGCCCGGCAACACCGTGGCGATGACAGCCAGCCGGTACGCCTGTACAGCGACGAGAACGGCCAGCAGCTGATTCTGGCCGGCAGCGAACACAGCATCCGCCTACAGGACCTGCACCAGCTGATCCCCGTACAAGAGAAACAACTGCTGTCCGGTCTGCAATGGAAAGGCTCCCTGCACTTGTCTGCCGATTACAAGCGCAAGGAAAACGACTCGGACAAATATGAACTCGATCTCGACAACCAGCTACGCCACGGTCGCTGGCGGCACGGAATTGAAGCTGATTACGAGCACGAAACCAAAAACGACAGCAAGAAAACCGACCGTTTTACCGGCACCTACGGGCTGGACTACTTCCTGACCCAGAGCTGGTTCTGGAAAGGCAAAGCCAAGTACACCAGCGACAAAATGGAAGACCTGCGCCGCCAGACCACCCTGGGTACCGGCCCGGGCTACCAGTTCTGGGACACCCCGCTGGGCTCGCTGTCGGCCAGTACCCTGCTCAACCACAACAGCTACAGCTTTGCCAATGGCGAGCGTGAACACTTCAACTCGGTGACCGGCAGCTGGGACTATCGCCGCTACTTTATGGCGAAAAACCTTGAGTTTTATTACAAGGGCGAGGCCGGCCTGCCCTTCACCCCCGTCGTGGACTATGTGCTCGACCACGAAACCGGCCTGCGCTACAAGCTCAACAGCTGGGCATCGCTTTCGCTGCGCGCCGAATGGGAGCAAGTGTGCAGCGACCAGGGCAGCCTCAACGACCGCCGCTACCTGATGGGCGTGGGTGTCAGCTGGTAGCAGCATTTGCTAGACTTGCCGCCCTTGCCGTCCCACACAGGATAACGCCATGTCCAGCCTGCCCCGCATTACCCTGGCCCAGACCCACGTCCGTCTGGCTGACCTGAACGTCAATCTGGCCGGCATCCGCCAGGCCGTTGCCGACAGCAGGGGGCAAGCCGACTTGCTGGTATTCCCAGCCCAGGCATTAACCGGCCACGCCCTGCAGGACCGCTGGCACTATCCCCATGTCATGGAGGCCGTAGAAGCACTGCTACCGCAGCTCTGCGAACTAAGCCATGCCCTGCCTTTCCTGCTGGGCCTGCCCCGCCGGATTGACGACAGGCTGTATGAAAGCCTGTGCCTGTTCCAGGACGGCGCACTGGCCTGGCAGTATAACCGTCAACTGTTTAGCCCTGATCCGGTACTGGATAACGCCCGCTACTTTAGCGCCGGGCATAACCAGCCCTGGCTGGACTTTAACGGTGTACGACTGGGCGTTTGTCTGGGCGATGAAATCCATATGTCCGCTGTGCAACAGCAGCTGCGGGACGCCAAACCAGCACTGGTGATCAACCCGGCCAGTGACCTGTTTACCCACGACTGTCTGCCCTCGCGTTTTGCGCAACTGGCCGACAGCGCTCGGCAACTGGGCTGTCCGCTGCTGCGGGTGAATCCGGTGGGTGGTCAGGATGAGCATGTATTCGACGGCCACAGCTTGTTGCTGGCCGCCGATGGCCGCCTGCTGCAGCGTGCTGACGGTTTTGTGCCGGAGCTGCTGCCGGTTGACCTGCAGCCTGCCAGCCAGCCGGCTGCGCTTCCCTGCACCGAGGCCCTGACCTGGCAGGCTCTGGTATTGTCCTTGCGTGATTACGTGGCAGCCTGCCGTTTCAAGGGCAGCCTGCTTGGCCTGTCCGGCGGTATCGACTCGGCGCTGGTACTGGCGCTGGCGGTGGATGCGCTGGGCGCTGATCAAGTCACCGCCGTGATGATGCCCTATCACTACACTGCACAAATCAGCCAGGACGACGCCGCCGAACAGGCGCACATGCTGGGCGTGGCCTACCATGTCGCACCTGTGTCACCGCTGGTGGAACCCTTTATCGAACAACTGCAACCTCTGCTGCAACACTGGCCGACTCCTGCGCAGGACACCACCGAGCAAAACCTGCAGGCCCGCAGCCGGGGCATGCTGCTGATGGCGCTGTCCAACCGCTCCGGTGCACTGCTGCTGACCACCAGCAACAAGAGCGAGATGGCGGTAGGTTATTGCACCCTGTATGGCGATATGTGCGGCGGCTTTGCCCTGCTCAAGGACATCCCGAAAACCCTGGTCTACCGGCTGGCGGCATACCGCAACACAGTGGCACCGGCCATTCCCGAACGGGTCATCACCCGCCCGCCCACCGCCGAGCTGGCCCCCGGCCAGGAAGACAGCGACAGCCTGCCACCCTATCCGTTGCTGGATGAAATCGTGCGCCTGTATGTGGAAGAAAACCGCAGCCTGCAGCAGCTGCTGGATGCCGGGCTGGATGCCGACTGGGTACAGCGCGTCACGCGCATGATTGACCGCAACGAGTTCAAGCGCCGTCAAGCCGCACCTGGCCCACGCCTGAGCTGGCGCGGTTTTGGTAGTGAGCGACGCATGCCAATGAGCGGGCGGTTGTAACAGACACCATTGCTGTTGCTTAAATCGTGAAAAGAAACAGGGCAGCTTCCGCTGCCCTGAAAACCAATGGCTTTCTGCCCGTTAGCTCATCACCAGATTGTCACGGTGAATCAACTCGGCATCGCCCACATAACCCAGAATATCGGCAATTTCATCCGACGGGTGACGCAGGATTCTGGCCGCTTCGTCCGAGTTGTAATTGGTCAGGCCACGGGCCACTTCCACGCCCTGTTCGTCCTGGCAAACCAGCATTTCACCACGGCGGAACTGGCCGCTGACCGCCACCACTCCCACCGGCAACAGGCTTTTGTGGCCGTCACGCAACGCTTTTACCGCACCGGCATCCAGCGTCAGGGTGCCGCGGGTTTGCAGATGACCGGCCAGCCACTGCTTGCGGGCGGCATCAGGGCACTGGTCAGAGGTTAGCAGGGTACCCAGCGGCTCGCCCTCTTTCAGACGCTCGATCACCCGTTCAATGCTGCCACCGACAATCAGGGTATGGGCACCAGAGCGGGCCGCCAGGCGGGCTGCGCGCAGTTTGGTCTGCATACCGCCACGGCCCAGCGCACCGGCACTGCCACCGGCGGCAGCATCCAGTGCAGCATCATCCGCCGCCGCCTGCACAATCACCTGCGCATCAGGATTACTGCGCGGGTCGGCGTTGTACATGCCCTGCTGGTCGGTGAGGATCACCAGCAGGTCGGCCTCTACCAGATTGGCGACCAGCGCCGCCAGGGTGTCGTTGTCGCCAAAACGGATTTCGTCGGTGGCCACGGTGTCGTTTTCATTGATCACCGGAATCACTCCCAGCTCCAGCAGCGTGGTCAAGGTGCTACGGGCGTTGAGGTAACGCTTGCGATCGGACAGGTCGTCATGGGTCAGCAGGATTTGTGCGGTGCGCTCGTTATGGTCGGCAAAGCTGCTTTCCCAGGCCTTGACCAGACTCATCTGGCCCACTGCCGCAGCGGCCTGCAGCTCGCTGACCAGCTCCGGCCGCTGGCTCCAGCCCAGCCGGCTCATGCCTGCCGCCACGGCACCGGACGACACCAGCACCACGTCAATACCTGCCTCGCGCAGCGCCACCATCTGCCGCACCCAGACCGCCATGGCACCACGGTCCAGCCCGCGGCCATCGGCGGTCAGCAGGGCACTACCAATCTTGATGACCCAGCGACGGGCCTGTGTTACCTGTTCACGCATGGAGATTGTTCCGCCTGTAAAAATTAACGCACGTAAAACACTTCGGCCTGGTCGTCGTCATCCTCGTCGTCCCAGTCTTCGTCATCCAGCTCGTCTTCGGCGCGGTAGCCGGCCTTGCGCAGCGCACGGCGGTCATCCAGCGCCTG
This sequence comes from uncultured Thiopseudomonas sp., assembly GCA_964625365.1. Taxonomy (GTDB): domain Bacteria; phylum Pseudomonadota; class Gammaproteobacteria; order Pseudomonadales; family Pseudomonadaceae; genus Thiopseudomonas. The sequence continues at coordinate 6,718 of CAZVDA010000096.1, forward strand.
CAGGTGGGCACGGCCTTCGTCTTCGATACGCTGGTCAAGATCGGTCAGATACTCGGCGTACTCCTTGTCTTCGCTGATGCGCAGGTCACGCTCGTCCAGGTAGCGCATGATCGCCTGGGTTAATTCCCTGGTGCCTTCCTTGTCCAGTGCCGACACCATGAATACCGGCCCTTGCCAGTCCAGCCGCTCGATCACCGCCCGCTTGCGCTCTTCCCGCTCGTCATCCAGCAGCTGGTCGATCTTGTTCAGCACCAGCCAGCGGTCACGCTCGGCCAGCGACGGGCTGAACTCGCTGATTTCCTTGACGATGATTTCCGCCGCATCAGCCGGATTACCCTGATCAACAGGTGCCAGATCGACAATGTGCAGCAGCAGGCGGGTGCGGGTCAGGTGTTTCAGGAAACGGGTACCCAGACCGGCACCCTCGGCGGCGCCTTCGATCAGGCCGGGAATGTCGGCAATCACAAAGTTTTTAAAGCTGCCCACCTTGACCACGCCCAGATTGGGCGCCAGCGTGGTGAACGGATAATCAGCCACCTTGGGCTTGGCCGCCGAGACCGAGCGGATAAAGGTGCTCTTGCCGGCATTGGGCAAGCCCAACAGGCCGACATCGGCCAGTACCTTGAGTTCCAGCTTGAGGTTGCGAGCCTCGCCGGGCGAACCGTTGGAGGTCTGGCGCGGTGCACGGTTGGTACTGGACTTGAAACGGGTGTTGCCAAGGCCATGCCAGCCGCCCTGGGCCACCAGCAAACGCTGGCCGTTTTCGGTCAGGTCACCAATGATTTCCTGGGTGTCAGCGTCAATCACCGTGGTGCCCACCGGCACCTTCATGATCAGGTCTTCGCCCTTGGCACCGGTACAGTCGGCGCCACGGCCATTTTCGCCACGCTGCGCCAGAAACCTGCGCGTGTAGCGATAGTCCAGCAGCGTGTTGAGGTTGTGGTCGGCCTCCATGAATACCGAGCCGCCATCACCGCCATCGCCGCCGTTGGGGCCACCGAATTCAATGAACTTTTCACGGCGAAAGCTCATGCAGCCGTTGCCGCCGTCGCCGGCCTTGACGTAAATCGCTACTTCATCAACAAATTTCATAACTCAGTCCTGCACTTGGGTGCGGGTAGTATATAGATGTATGGGGTTTTATTGTTTTTTTGGCTTTTGCTCTAATTGCCGCTAATTTCTGTGATAGCAGCGGGGTACAGGTTCCGCAAGGTCGCCGCAAGTACATCCCCTCAAAAACAAAAAAGCCCCGTCTATCGACAGGGCTTTTTATGAGTCAAAAGACTTAGGCAGTAACTACGCTAACGTAGCGACGGCCAAATGCGCCTTTAACTTCAAACTTGACCACGCCTTCCTGTTTGGCAAACAGGGTGTGATCCTTGCCCATGCCTACACCGTAGCCAGGGTGGAATTCAGTACCGCGCTGACGCACGATGATGTTTCCGGCTTTTACCACCTGGCCGCCGTACATCTTGACGCCAAGGCGTTTCGATTCCGAGTCGCGGCCGTTGCGTGTACTAC
>CAZVDA010000097.1:0-8236 GCA_964625365.1 uncultured Thiopseudomonas sp.
GCTGGAAGCCATCGCCAGCCAGCTGGGCAACTGGCACATCACCCCCGCCGGCACCGAAGGCTACCGCACCGCCGAAGTCACCCTGGGCGGCATCCACACCGACGAAATTTCATCCAAAACCCTGGAGTCAAAAAAACAATCCGGCCTGTTCTTTATTGGCGAAGTGCTGGATGTAACCGGGCACCTCGGGGGCTTCAACTTCCAGTGGTGCTGGAGTAGCGGCCATGCCGCCGGCGAGGTGGTCTAGCCTTAAAACGACGAGCCCGGCTGGCGCAAAAACTCCAGCTCTTCGACTGTAGACTCCCGTCCCAGCACCTCATTGCGGTGAGGATAACGGCCAAAACGATCAATGATGGCCTTGTGCAGCAGCTCAAACTGGTACGAGCCGGCACTGGCAAACTCGCCAAATAGCGGCACCGCCTGTTCATGCACCTGTGCGGATTCACTGTGCATGTAGGGCATCAGCAAAAAGCTGCGCTGGTTTTCATCCGCAAGCTGCTGCAGGGCGCCACTGCGTACCGCCTCCTGGCTGAGCGCCAGCGCCATGCCATCCCGGACAAAAGCGCCCGCCTGGTTGCGGTAGATATTTCTGGAAAACTGGTCCAGCACGATAATTTCCGCCAGCCGTCCGGCAGCCGTTTCGCGCCAGTGTACCAGCTCGCCGGCTGCGGCCTGCTCCAGCAACGCGGCAAAACGCCGGGTTATCAGCACATCCAGCTCGCTGCTACCCTTGAACCACTGATCCGCAGTCAGCTCTGTAAACCAGAAAGACAATACCTGTTGCATAGTGCTCTCCCGCTCCGGCATGTTCAACACCTGCACAGTGTACAGACAGCCCCATGCAAACCGGCTAAAATACCCGACTTTTGTAGTATCCCTTTGCACGAGCACTCCATGACCAGCCCCTTCCGTTCCGAACTGCTGTGCCCCGCCGGCACCCTGAAAAACATGCGCTACGCCTTTGCCTACGGTGCCGATGCCGTGTATGGCGGCCAGCCGCGCTACAGCCTGCGCGTGCGCAACAACGACTTTGACCATGCCAACCTGGCACTGGGCATCAAGGAAGCCCAGGCGCAGGGCAAAAAGTTCTATGTAGTGGTCAACATTGCCCCGCACAACGCCAAGCTGAAAACCTTTATCAAGGACATCGAGCCGATCATTGAAATGCAGCCGGATGCGCTGATCATGTCCGATCCCGGCCTGATCATGCTGGTTCGCGAACATTTCCCGCAGCAGGACATCCACCTGTCGGTGCAGGCCAACGCAGTCAACTGGGCCAGTGTCGATTTCTGGCACAAGCAGGGGCTGACCCGCGCCATTCTGTCCCGTGAGCTGTCACTCGAAGAAATCGAAGAAATCCGCCAGCAGGTGCCGGCCATGGAGCTGGAAGTCTTTGTGCACGGCGCACTGTGCATGGCCTACTCCGGTCGCTGCCTGCTGTCGGGCTATATCAACAAGCGTGACCCCAACCAGGGCACCTGCACCAACGCCTGCCGCTGGGAATACAAGACCCACGAAGCCAAAGAGAACGAACTGGGCGACATCGTGCACAAATACGAGCCCATCGCCGGTGTACAGCAGATTGAACCGGTATTGGGCGTAGGTGCGCCAACCGACGAAGTATTCCTGCTGGAAGACTCCACCCGCCCGGGCGAATACATGTCCGCCTACGAGGACGAGCACGGCACCTACATCATGAACTCCAAGGACCTGCGTGCCGTGCAGCACGTCGAGCGCCTGATCAAGATGGGCGTGCACTCGCTGAAAATCGAAGGCCGCACCAAGTCCCACTACTATGTGGCCCGCACCGCCCAGGTGTACCGCAAGGCCATGGACGACGCGCTGGCCGGCAAGCCGTTCGACAAGTCGCTAATGGACACCCTTGAATCACTGGCCCACCGTGGCTACACCGAAGGCTTCCTGCGCCGTCACGTGCACGATGAATACCAGAACTACGAATACGGCCATTCCGTATCCGACCGCCAGCAGTTTGTCGGCGAGCTGACCGGCGAGCGCAAAGGCGATCTGGCCGAAGTTATCATCAAAAACCGCTTCGGCATCGGCGACAGCCTGGAACTGATGACCCCGCAAGGCAACCTGACCTTTGACCTCAAGCATCTGGAAGACAAAAAAGGTGCTGGCCGTGAAGTTGCTCCCGGCGATGGGCATGTGCTGTACCTGCCGCTGCCACAGGAAATCGACCTGAATTATGCACTGCTGATGCGCAATTTCTAAGCTGGCCACTTCAGGTCACTGGATTCCGCGACTGCGCTACGCTACGCGCGGAATGACGGAGTTGAGAGAGAGCCCGATCAAGTAAGGCAACGACAGACCGGTGATGCGCCGGACGATAACGGTGACATATCAGGCAACAGGCGAGACAATGCGCGATGCATCAAGGGCCGGGGAGACCTGCGAAAGCATCAGCGAGCGGGACGAAGCTTGCTTCGGCACGGGAAGCGTAGCTTTACGCAGGTCTCCCCCGGCCCCACAGCAGGTAGCTTTACGGGAGACTGGGGTCAGAGCAACAATTCGCTACTACCTATTCATCCTGGATATTGCGCTGTGCAGCGGATAGTAGGCGCTGAATTGTTGTTGCATCTGGAGAGATGGGCTCAAGGCTGATCCCTATTAAATTATCCAACCCCATTGCTATCTCCTATTACATCCATGCGTGGTTTTACCATGACATCGGCGATAAAGTTATCGCCAGCAACCCGTATTTGCTGCCATTCATCCGGACTATATATCTTGGGGTTTATCTCACGACCCAGCGTTTCCTGAACAGGATATAGCGCTGCAACCAGATCGCCAAACGACACGCTGCCAATAACCATCAAGTCAATATCGCTGCTAGCGGTTTCCTTGCCGCTGGCTACAGAGCCGAACACAAAAGCCAGCTCGATTTGTTCCGCCAGCGGCTCCAGCGCAAGCCGCAAAACACCGGCAACACCAAAGGTCTTTTTTACGATTCCCAGCAACTCATCATAAATAGGGCACTGGGAATTGGCCTGGTAATGATGCTGGTTGCCTATTTGAGTCATGGTCAGAATCCCGGCATCGCGCATGCGCTCCAGCTCTCGCTTGATGGTTGCCACTCCCATCTCCGTCAGCCGCAAAACTTCCTTGAGGTAAAAGCTGCGCTGTGGCTGCCCATAGAGCAACCCCAACACCTGCTGCTGTGTTCGAGTAAAAAGCGCATCGCCTAGCTGCCCCATGGCACACCTCATCATGGTTCATTTTTTATGAACTATAGTACACAAATATTGAACCAGCAATGAGAAGCAGCTCATGCTGATGGTCACATCCTTTACCTGCGACTGCCGCTGGTTGTTGCTGGTATGAGGCCTTGGTGCGGAATGTGGCCGGGCATGGTTTGCTTCTGGATTCCGCGACTGCGCTACGCTACGCGCGGAATGACGGAGTTGAGAAAGTGCCCGATCAAGTAAGGCAACGACAGTCCGGTGTACATCGGATGCGAACGGTAATACGTCAGGCAACGGGCGAGGCAATGCACTATGCATCAAGGGCCGGGGGAGACCTGCGAAAGCATCAGCGAGCGGGACGAAGCTTGCTTCGGCACGGGAAGCGTAGCTTTACGCAGGTCTCCCCCGGCCCCACAGCAGGTAGCTTTACGGGAGACTGGGGTCAGAGCAACAATTCGCTACTACCTATTCATCCTGGATATTGCGCTGTGCAGCGGATAGTAGGCGCTGAATTGTTGTTGCATCTGGAGAGATGGGCTCAAGGCTGATCCCTATTAAATTATCCAACCCCATTGCTATCTCCTATTACATCCATGCGTGGTTTTACCATGACATCGGCGATAAAGTTATCGCCAGCAACCCGTATTTGCTGCCATTCATCCGGACTATATATCTTGGGGTTTATCTCACGACCCAGCGTTTCCTGAACAGGATATAGCGCTGCAACCAGATCGCCAAACGACACGCTGCCAATAACCATCAAGTCAATATCGCTGCTAGCGGTTTCCTTGCCGCTGGCTACAGAGCCGAACACAAAAGCCAGCTCGATTTGTTCCGCCAGCGGCTCCAGCGCAAGCCGCAAAACACCGGCAACACCAAAGGTCTTTTTTACGATTCCCAGCAACTCATCATAAATAGGGCACTGGGAATTGGCCTGGTAATGATGCTGGTTGCCTATTTGAGTCATGGTCAGAATCCCGGCATCGCGCATGCGCTCCAGCTCTCGCTTGATGGTTGCCACTCCCATCTCCGTCAGCCGCAAAACTTCCTTGAGGTAAAAGCTGCGCTGTGGCTGCCCATAGAGCAACCCCAACACCTGCTGCTGTGTTCGAGTAAAAAGCGCATCGCCTAGCTGCCCCATGGCACACCTCATCATGGTTCATTTTTTATGAACTATAGTACACAAATATTGAACCAGCAATGAGAAGCAGCTCATGCTGATGGTCACATCCTTTACCTGCGACTGCCGCTGGTTGTTGCTGGTATGAGGCCTTGGTGCGGAATGTGGCCGGGCATGGTTTGCTTCTGGATTCCGCGACTGCGCTACGCTACGCGCGGAATGACGGAGTTGAGAAAGTGCCCGATCAAGTAAGGCAACGACAGTCCGGTGTACATCGGATGCGAACGGTAATACGTCAGGCAACGGGCGAGGCAATGCACTATGCATCAAGGGCCGGGGGAGACCTGCGAAAGCATCAGCGAGCGGGACGAAGCTTGCTTCAGCACGGGAAGCGTAGCTTTACACAGGTCTCCCCCGGCCCGCCACCCACAGCAAGACAAAAATCGGCCCGCCGGGGGCGGGCAATGACAAACTTAAATTAACTTTTCCTGATGCGTGAGCAACAACTGGTCCAGCTCGTCGGACGGCATGGGGCGGGCAATCAGATAGCCCTGCACCGCATCACAGCCCATGCTGCGCAGCACGTCGAGCTGTTCCAGGGTTTCCACGCCTTCGGCCACCGTCTTGAGGTTCAGGCCGTGCGCCATGCTGATAATGGCCCGGGTAATGGCTGCGTCCTGGGTGCTGTCGGGCAGATCACAGATAAAACCACGGTCAATTTTCAGGTTGTGCACCGGCAGCTGTTTCAAATAGCCCAACGATGAATAGCCGGTGCCAAAGTCATCTACCGAGATTTGCACGCCCAGCTCGCGCAGGCTGGCAAAGGTTTGCAGCAGCTGCTCGCTGTCATCCAGCAGCTGACTTTCCGTCAGCTCCAGATCCAGCAGATGGGCAGGCAGGCCGGTTTCTTCCAGTACGGTCTGCACCAGGGCCAGCACACTGCCCTGGCGCAGGTGTACCACCGACAGGTTGACCGACACCTGCAAAGGATTGCCGGCATCCATCCAGTTGCGCGCCTGAATGCACGCCTGGCGCAGGATGCTTTCACTCAGCTCGGCAATCAGGCCGGTCTGCTCGGCCAGCGAAATAAACTCGGCCGGCGAAATCATGCCCCGCTCGGGGTGGTGCCAGCGCGCCAGCGCCTCGACGCCGTAGATGCGGCCGTCCTGAAGGCCCAGCTTGGGCTGATAATAGGCCACCACATGGCCTTCCTTGAGACCACGGCGCAGCTGCTGCTCAAGCTGCAGACGCTCGCCATCGCCCACCGGCATCTGTTCGCGGTACAGCTGCCAGGTATTGCCGCCCATGTATTTGGCGTGGTTAAGGGCAACAGCCGCCTGGTTAAGCAGGATATGCGTGTCGCACTGCTCGTTGTTGACCAGGCTGATACCGATCGAGGCGCTCAGCAGCAGCTCCTGACCGGCGATGGCAAAGGGGGTGCGTAAAACGTTCAGTACATCTTCGGCCAGCTGCTCTACGTCCTGCTGGCTGGAAAAATCGCTGACAACCAGTACAAACTCGTTGCCGCCCAGCCGCGCCAGATGGCGGTCGGCATTGGCAAAACGCTGCAGGCGACGGCCGACAATGCGCAGTACTTCGTCGCCGGTCTGGCTGCCAAAACATTCGTTCAGCAACTTGAAACGGTCCAGGTCAATGTGTAGCAAGGCCAGATCGGCATCAGTAAAGCGTGCCTGATGCGAAGCATCCTGCAGGTATTGCATAAACAGGCTGCGGTTGGCCAGGCCGGTCAGCGCATCATGGCGGGTCAGGTAATCCAGGCGTTTCTGCGCCTCGCGAAACGGCGTAAGGTCGCTAAAGAACGCCACCACATGGGTCAGCCGGCCACTGGCGTGATCGCACACCGCACGCAACTGCACCCGCATCGGGAAACTGGAGCCGGACAGGCTCAGTCCGCTCAGTTCGGCGTGCCAGCTACCTTCACTTTTCAACATGCCCATGACCGATTCCATGCCGCAGTCCGTCAGCGCCTCCTGGAAGTGCTGCTGGAACGGGGCCATGTACTCGCGGGTAAAGCCGGTGATGCGGGTAAAGGCCGAGTTGACGGTCAGCACATTAAGGCCGGAATCCATCACCAGGATGCCCTCGCTACCCGTCTCGAATACGATCGAAGCCAGATGCAGCTCTTCTTCATGCTGGCGGCGCACCGTTATGTCACGCCGGGTACCCAGCATGCGCAGCACGCGCCCGCTGGCATCACGCGCAATGGCCTGGCCACGGTCTTCGATCCAGATCCAGTGACCGTTGGCATGGCGAATCCGGTATTCAACGCTGTAATCCGGGGTTTCCTCACGCATGTGCGCGGTCATCGCCTCGCGCAGCACGGGCAGGTCATCGGGGTGCATCAGCGGACGCAGGTCGGCCAGCAGCTCGCTGGCCTGATCGCCTTTAAGGCCCAGCAACTGCTCCGACCCTGTGTGAAACACCTTGCCGGTGACCAGGTTCCAGTCCCACAGGGCCAGGCCGCTGGCATCCAGCGCACGCTGCAGCCGCTCTTCGCTGGTACGCAGACTGTCCAGCGCACCACGCAGGCTACGGGTTTGCTCGGAGCCATTATGTTCCAGATGATTCTGCAGGCTGCCGACCTGCAAATTCAGGGCATGCTCGCGGGTACGCAGCCGCCCCAGCTCCTGCTGAAGCTCGTGAATTTCCTCGTCGCGCTGCATGCGGGTCTGCACCAGCAACTGTTGCAGCATCGTATTGCGGTCGTAAATGACGGACATGCGCAGGGCGGCCACCAGCTCCATGGCAATAAATCCGACAAACAGGATGGACAGGCTTTGCAGCGCCGGGCTGCTGGCGGAAAAAAAGGCAACCAGCGCCATGGCCGCAACCGGCGTAACGTAACACAGGAATGACAACAAACAGCCGGCACTGGCCAGCCAGCAGGACAACACCACCGAAGCCAGTAGCGCCAGCAACAGCATTTGCTGCCAGCCCTCGACCTGCACCATAAATAAATGCATGAGAATGGCAGCCAGCACACCGGTCAGCAAGGAATTGCCCAGCTGCAGCGCCCGCCAGCCATGATAGCCCAGCGCCTGCTGGCCAAAACGCACATAGGCACGCACCACCAGCCAGCGCCCGAGCGCAACACAGCCCAGGCCACCGGTCAGCAGTCCCAGAGCCCACACGCCATGCGCCCGCTCCAGAAACAGTGCTCCCGCCAGGGCGGTCCAGGCCAGCGCCAGTTGCGGCAGCCAGCCGTTGCGCAGCAGGCGTTCCACCTGCTCGCGCATAATCATGAGTCGGCTTTCGGCAACTCCAGCGTCATTCATCGTGCTCATTTGAGTATTGGCCACGCCCCTTCTATAGTAACCGGCCGGCAGACGGCTGTTGAAAACCGAGGATGTGCCCTGTTTTGTCTTTATAATCCAGGATCAGGTGCCAGCCTGAGCACCGACTATAAAGCAAAGCAGCCAGTCAGCATAAGCCTGCAAAAGTCGATACCCTTTCATCCTTATTATTAGGCAGTTCGTCCTATCACCCCTTGATCACCGGCAACTTTAATGAACGACGATATTTCCTACCTGCTCAACGACCTCAACGATGCCCAGCGCGAAGCGGTCGCTGCGCCGCTTGGCCAGCAGCGCGTGCTGGCCGGCGCCGGCTCGGGCAAAACCCGGGTACTGGTGCACCGCATTGCCTGGTTGTGCCAGGTGGAAGATGCCGGCCTGCACAACATTCTGGCGGTGACCTTTACCAACAAGGCCGCCGCCGAGATGCGCGAGCGCATCAGCCAGTTGCTGCAGCGCAGCCCGCAGGGCATGTGGGTGGGCACCTTTCACGGCCTGGCCCACCGTCTGCTGCGTGCACACTGGCAGGAGGCCGGCCTGCAGGACGGTTTTGCCATTCTCGACAGCGACGACCAGCTGCGCATCGTCAAGCGGGT
>CAZVDA010000098.1:0-8201 GCA_964625365.1 uncultured Thiopseudomonas sp.
TACAGCGGATTGACCGCCTGCATGGCCTGCTGCCGTGCGCTGTTGTCACGCCCGGCCGGCATGGCCCTAGCCCACCAGTCCTGCAGCCACTGTTGCAGATCCGCCGGTACCACACAGCGGGCGGCCAGCGGCAGCAGCGTCTCAAGGCCGTCCGTATCAGACAACTGGCGGAAAAACCCGTTGTAATCCAGCTCCGCCGTTTGCAGGATTTTTAACAGCCGCTGCACCAGCATCCCGTCACCGGCTTCCTCACCGCTCAGGCCCAGCCGCGCGCGCATGCGCTGCAGATAAAAGCGGTTTTGCAGGGGAGCAAAATCTGCCAGCGTGGCACGCAGGGCATCCAGCTCGACTCGGCCGGTGAAGGTCTGGCCCAGAGCGGTCAGGTTCCATTCGGCCATTTCTACCTGCCGGTTGAAGGCATAGCGCCCGCCAAAGTCCGAGCTGTTGCAGACATAGTCCGGCTGGTAGCGCTCAAGAAAGGCAAAAGGGCCGTAGTCGAGGGTTTCGCCGACGATTGACATGTTGTCGGTATTCATCACGCCGTGGCAAAAGCCGTAGGCCTGCCAGCCGGCCAGCAGTCCGGCGGTACGCTGACTGATGGCGGCAAACATCGCCTGCAGCGGATTATCTGCCGTGCGGCATTCGGGATAGTGGTGATCCAGCACATAATCCATCAGCTGATGCAGGTGTTCGTACTGGCGGGTGTAGTAGAAATACTCGAAATGGCCAAAGCGTACATGGCTGCGTGCCAGCCGCAACAGGGTGGCAGCCGTCTCGGTCAGTTCGCGGCGCACCGGCATGTCCGAGTCCGCCACCGCCAGCGCACGGGTGGTGGCAATGCCCAGCGCGGCCAGATGTTCACTGGCCAGAAACTCGCGGATGCTGCTGCGCAGTACCGCACAACCGTCGCCATCACGGGAAAAAGGCGTAAGACCGGCGCCCTTCAGATGCAGGTCCCACAGCTCGCCCTTGCGGTTGCGAAGCTGCGCCAGTAGCTGGCCGCGGCCATCGCCCAGCTGCGGTGTATAACCGCCAAACTGGTGACCGGCATACACCATGGCCAGCGGCCTGACCCCATCAAACACCGCCTGCCCGGCCAGCAGGGCCAGAAATCCCGGTTGCTGCAGTACCTGTTCCGGCCAGTCCAGCAGGGCCGCCGCCTGCGGGCTGGCCACTACCAGCCGGGCATCGCTCAGCGGCCGTGGCTGCACGGCTACCGAGAAATAGGGGCCCAGCCGGGCATAAGGATCATCGGCCTGCAGCCGCAGGCCACAGTATGCAATCTCGCGCATGGACGGGTCTCCCGAATGGCCGGTTTTATGATTCGCAGCCCGCATGCCTTCAGTGCGACAGCACCGGCGGACTGCTCCAGTTCAGCTCGTCACCCTGACGGCTGCGGATATGCACGTCCATCTGCTGGAATGCCATTTGAATGCCGGCATCACGGAAACGCTCAACCAGCCGGCAGTGAATCTCGTCAATGGAAGGGTTGCGGTCGCTGATTTCGCCGACGTGGTAACGCATTTCATGGTTGAAGCTGCTCGGCCCCACTTCCAGAAACAGCACCACAGGTTCGGGATCTTCGATCACGCGGGAGTTTTCCTGCATGGTTTCCAGCATCAGCTTGCGGGCCAGCTCAAGGTCGGTGTCATAGGCCAGCCGGATATGCAGGGTAATGCGGGTGACGCTGTCGCTTAGCGACCAATTAAGCAGCCGCTCGGTCACAAACACCTTGTTGGGGATGATGCTTTCCTTGCGGTCGAATTCGGTAATGGTGGTGGCGCGGATGCGAATACGGCTGACCGTGCCCGACATGTCGCCAATGGTCACCAGATCGCCAATGCGCACCGGCCGCTCAAACAGGATGATCAGGCCGGAAACAAAGTTGGCAAAAATTTCCTGCAGGCCAAAACCCAGCCCCACCGACAGTGCGGCTACCAGCCACTGCAGCTTGTTCCAGCTTACGCCCAGCGCGGCCAGGGTAGCCACAATACCGATGGAGGAAATGCTATAGGACAGCAACCGCAAGGTGGCGTAGGAAGTGCCCTGCCCCAGCTTGATACGCGACAGAAACAGCACTTCCAGCAGGCCGGGCAGGTTGCGGGCCAGCATGATGGTCATGCCGGCAATCAGCAGGGCATTGATAAAGTCGCGCAGGCTGACATCCACGACCGTGCTGTCCAGCCCGCTGCCGCCGGCGCTTTCATACAGCACCACATTGTCCAGGTAGGCAAACAGCGAAATCACGTCCGCCCACACCCAGTACAGGCCCGCCGCCAACAGTCCGGCCAGGAACAGGCGCAACAGGCGCCGCGACTGCAGGTTGACGTCGCTGATGCCCAGCGCGTGCTGCCCGCTGGCCGCATCCTGTTCTTCACTGCCTTCATGCAGGCGGGCACGCTCGGCGCGCTCCCAGGCCAGGCGACGGGCGGCAATGCCCAGCCCGCGCTCGATGGTCGCCCGCAGCAGCACCCAGATCACCACCAGCGCCAGACTCATCAGCAGCCGCTCGCTCATCTGCAAGACCGTGTAGTAGTAGCCGCCAATCAGCGCTACCACCAGTACCAGCGGGACGGCCCCGAGCAGCAGGGCCAGCAGCTTGCCCAGCAGCGACATGCTATCGGCGCCGTACTGGCGCAGCGCGGCATTGATCAGCAAGCCGCCAAGCACGCCCAGTCCCAGACCCAGCACGACAACGCCCAGCACATCGTCACTGAGTACCGACAGGTTGGCCTGGGCCAGCGGTACCACCAGCGCCAGCAACCAGACCACCAGCGCCACCCAGGCCAGCCGCTTGCGCAAAAAGGCTACCTGCCCCGCCGGCCAGCCAAAGTGCAGACCGGCCACGCCCTGGCGGCCCAGCAGCCGGTAGGCCACCGAAAACACCAGCCCTAGTTTGGCGGTATGCAGCAACGCCGTACCAAACTCGTAGGGCACGCCACGGGTATGCAGCTGCGCCAGCCAGCCGGCGGTGCTAAACCAGAAAAACGTCGGCAGGGACAACAGCAGCGCTGCGCCAATCGCCATGGGCGTAAAACGCTGGCGGTCATGCAGGTAATGGCCAATATGGGGGCGCACCTGCTCGATGGACTGATACAGGCTGCGCCTTTTCCACAACACCGCCAGGCTCAGGCACAGCGCCGGCAGAAACGCCGGCCAGTAACCGCTCCATAGCGGCCACAGCTCGCCCAGCGCAGCACCTGCATCCAGATTTTTCCACTGTTTTTGCAGCCGCTGCGGCAGCAATTTGAGCCAGTCGCGGTCCAGCGGCTTGTTGCTGGGAATCCAGAACATATGCTCGTCCAGCAGAGTACGCAGCTGCAAAGACAACGCCTGTAGCTGTTTCTGGTTGAGCTGTACGCTGATGGCCTCACTTAAATAGGCATTGAGCTCGTGGTTCAGGCGCTCCAGCAGGCCGGTGCGCAAACGCATCAGCTCCAGCATGGCCTCGCGCACCTGGCCTTCGTCATCCGGCTGGTTTTGCAGCAGGTCGTCTACATACTCTTGCGGGCGCTGCAGACGCTCGCGGTACTGGCGCAGCTGGAACTGGTACAGGCGGGTATCGGCAATCTGGTCGGCCAACGTGCTGTCAAAACTGGGCTGGGGCAGTGCCTGCTTTTGCTGGTACAGGATCTTGGCCAGCAGTACGCTGCCCTGCAGCGCGGTGATCTGCTCTTCCATGGCCTGCTCGGCCTGCTGCACGCTGTCCAGTTGCTGGCGTACTTCCAGGCTTTTCTGGGTGAGCTGGTTGCGGCGTTCGGTAATGGTCAGCAGGTAGTCGGACAACTGCAGGTTAAGGCTGCTTTCCTTGAGCAGCAGGGTGTCTTCGCCGGCATTTTCCAGCTTCATCGACTGTTCCTGAACGGCCAGCTCGGAGGCCGCCTGGCGCTTTTCGCTCAACAGTCCCTGCAGGGTGGCCAGGTAGTCTTCCTGCGCCTGCACCCGGGTCGCCAGCAGTTCGCGGGTGCTGCTGGCCAGATCCTGCAGCACGCTGTTGTTGACCAGCTCGGCCTGAAGCAGGTCGTTGCGCACCTGCAGCGCCTGTGCTTCAGCGCGCAAGGCATCGGCCCGCTCGCTGCTGATCAGCGGCTTGCCGCCCTCCTTGGCAGTCTTTAACTGGTTGTTGATTTCCTGAATGCGCTTCTGGCTGGTGCTGATTTCGTTCTGGGCACGGTCGGGGCGGGTTTGCGTGCGCACAATGGCGGCATTGGCTTCGTTCAGCTCGTTTTGCCAGCCGGCCAGCAAGCGGCCCTGCTCGATGACCAGCCCTTCCAGCTCGGGCAGGCTGACGCTGGCCGGCAACTGGCGACGTTCGGCCTGTTGCAGCAGACGCGCCAGTTCCTGGCGGTTCTTGCGGATTTGCTCCGGTGCGCCGGCCACCTGCTCCTGCAGCTCCTGCAGGCTGGCCCTGGCCCGTTCGGCATTTTCCAGCCAGCCCAGCGTCTGCTCCAGCGCCTGCTGTACGGCCTGCTGCTCGGCCTCCGGCAGCTTGCGCTCGCCCAGTCCGGCCAGGTTGCTTTTCAGCAGGTCGGCGGTCGGCAGGGCGGCGGCCGGCAGGCAGATGCCCAGCCACAGCAACAAAAAAAAGAGCAGTTGCCTCATGTCACCCCCAAGCCGTTGGCCGACAGCGGACTTAGCCGCGCTCTTCGGTAAATTTCAGGCCAACCTTGCTGATCCGGCCATTGTCCATTTCAGCTACCGTCCAGGTCAGGCCCTGCCACTCGATATGGTCGCCGACCACTACCTCGCCACCCACAGCCGAGGTCACAAAGTCGGACAGGCTCTCTGCCGGCCGGTGGCCCTGCAACTGCAGGCCATAGACAGCAGCCACATCGGCCAGTTGCGCAGCACCTTCCAGTACAAAGTCGCCAAAAAAGCGCTGGTCCATGCCGCGTTCAGGCTCTTCGCTAAACAGTTTGCCCAGTGACGGCAGGTCTTCTTCATGGCCGATCACACAGAGGATGTCATCTTCTTCCAGCCGCGTGCTACCGGTCGGGTGCAGCAGATGATTGTTGCGAAACAGTGCGGCAATACGGGTGCCGCCTGGCATTTTCAGCTCGCGCAACTGGGCACCGATACACCACTTGTCCTTGCGCAGCTTGTAGACAAACAGCTCCCACTGGCTGGTGGGGTAGATTTCCAGCCCGGCACGGGAAATGGGCTCAGGTGCCGGCGGTACTTCAACTTTGGCCTTGCGCGCCGCAAATGGCAGGGTCGAGCCCTGCAAAATCAGCGATACCAGCACGATAAAGAACGCCACGTTAAAGAACAGCTGGGCATTGGGCAGGCCGTACACCAGCGGGAACACCGCCAGAATCACCGGCACCGCGCCGCGCAGGCCGATCCAGGAAATAAACAGGCGCTCGCGCAGGTTGAAGCTGCGAAACGGCAGCAGCCCGACAAATACCGAAACCGGACGGGCAAACAGGATCATCCACAGCGACAGCAACAGCGCCGGAATGGCAATCGGCAGCAGCTCGTGCGGGGTCAACAACAGGCCCAGTACCAGGAACATGCCGATCTGGCTCAGCCAGGCCAGGCCGTCGAACATGTGCAAAATGCCGTGGCGGTTGCGGATCGGGCGGTTGCCCAGCACCATACCCAGAATGTATACCGACAGGATGCCGCTGCCGCCCACCTGGCCGGCAATGGCGTAGACCATGATGCCGCCACTGACCGCCAGCAACGGGTACAGACCGTCGGCCACACTGATACGGTTGATTACCTGCAGCAACAGCCAGCCGCCGCTCAGGCCGAGAATGATGCCCAGCCCAAACTGCTGGATCAGGCTGGTAATAAAGCTCAGGCCAAAGCCGGTTTTGCCGTCCAGCAGCATGCCGATCAGGGTCACGGTAAGGAACATGGCCATCGGGTCGTTACTGCCCGACTCGATTTCCAGGGTTGCGCCCACCCGCTCGTTGAGGCCCTTGCCGTTGAGCAGGTTGAACACGACGGCAGCATCGGTGGAACCAACGATGGAGCCAATCAGCATGCCTTCCAGCAGCGTCAGGTTGAACAGCCAGGAAGCGGCAAAGCCGGTCAGCACCGCCGTGGCGATCACGCCAAAGGTGGCCAGCGACAGGGCCGGCCACAGGGCCACGCGGAAGGTCGCCACCCGGGTGCGCATACCGCCATCCAGCAGAATTACCGCCAGCGCCAGGTTACTGACCACATAGGTCAGCGAGTAGTCGTCAAAGGCAATGCCGCCGATACCGTCGGTACCGGCCATCATGCCGACGCCCATAAAAATCACCAGAATGGGAATACCGATACGGGACGAAACCGTACTGACCAGAATGCTGACGGCCACGAGCAGGCCGCCGATAAAAAATAGACTATTGGTTGCAGATAGATCCAAAACTTACTCCATGCACAGCGTCGCTTGCCACCCGCAACAGGCACGCAAGGATTCCAAATTTTCGATTGACGGGTGATTCTACCTTGCCGGCCCGATGTTTTTTGAAAATTTTCGGCACACCTGCAAAGTTTCACGCAGTTGCCATTATACTTTTGCCCATTTGCAGAATCCGCGTGGCCGGTTAGCCGGAACCGCCCCTACCCGAGTGTCTTCCCGTCATGTCCAGTCCCGTTGAACAACTGTCGCAGGTTTTCGCCAGCGATATTCCCCTGAGCCAGGCCATGGGCGTGCAGGTGCTGTGCTGGCAAGACCGCCATTTGCGCCTGCAGTTCCCTTTGGCACCCAATGTCAACCATCAGGCCAGCATGTTTGGCGGCAGCATGTATTGCGCTGCGGTGCTGGCCGGCTGGGGCTGGCTGCATCTGGCGCTGCGTGAGGAGGGCATCGACACCACGCATATCGTGGTGCAGTCCGGGCAGATCGACTACCCGAGGCCGATTGTGCATAACGCCATTGTGGCCGTTTGCGAGGCACCGGATGACAAAAGCTGGCAGCGGTTTCTGGCTACCTACCGCAAGCATGGCAAGGCCCGGCTGCAGGTGGTAAGTCGTGTGCTGACTGAAGTAGGCGAAGATGGTGCAGTGCTGGCGGGGCAGTTTGTGTTGCATCAGGGGTAAATTTATTCCGTGCCCTGCGTATCCGGCAGGGTTACGTAAAGACGCCGTGAATACATCCCTGTAGGCTCGAAGGCGGCATCCATGCCGCCTTCGCTTTACTCCACCCTGCCGAATACGCTGCAACATCGTGCAAGCTGCCCCATCCCCACCGCAAAAAGAGAATCACCATGCAAAACCCTGACGTAATCATCATTGGTGCTGGCGCTGCCGGGCTGTTTTGTGCGCAAACCGCCGGTTACCGGGGGCGCAAGGTGCTGGTGCTGGATCACGCCAACAAACCCGGCAAAAAAATCCTTATGTCCGGCGGCGGGCGCTGTAATTTCACCAACCTGCATGCCACGCCCAATGACTACCTGTGCAGCAACCCGCACTTTGTAAAGTCGGCACTGGCCCGCTATACGCCCTGGGATTTTTTGGCGCTGACTGAACGCCATGGCGTCGAACACGAAGAAAAGAACCCCGGCCAGCTGTTTTGCCGCCACGGTGCCAAAGACATTCTCAATCTGCTGCTGGACGAGTGCGCCAGCGCCGAAGTCGAAATTCACCTCGACACCTCCATCCACAGCATCAGGGCGCTGGACGGCGGCGGCTTCAAGATCAATACAGGCAACGGTAGCTGGCCCTGCCAGTCACTGGTGATTGCCACCGGCGGGCTGTCGATCCCGACCCTGGGCGCAAGCGGTTTTGGCTATCAGGTGGCGCAGCAATTTGGCCACAGCCTGTTGCCCACCCGCGCCGGCCTGGTGCCTTTTACGATTACCGACCCGGCCCTGTCTGCGCTGTGCAAAAGCCTGTCCGGCACCGCTGTGGCCGGTGTCAGCGTCCACTGTAACGAAACCCTGTTTACCGACGACCTGCTGTTTACCCACCGTGGCCTGAGCGGGCCGGTGATGCTGCAAATTTCGTCCTTCTGGAACGCTGGCGACAGCCTGCAGCTCAATCTGTTCGGCACCGAAAACGGGCTGGACTGGCTACAGGCACAACAGGCCCAACGTCCTGACAGCGAACTGAAAACCCTGCTCGGCGAACGCTTCACCCGCAAACTGGCCAGCGCCCTGCTGGAACATTTCGGCATCGACAACCGCCCCATGCGCCAATACACCCCCGGCCAGCTGGAAGCCATCGCCAGCCAGCTGGGCAACTGGCACATCACCCCCGCCGGCACC
>CAZVDA010000099.1:0-8116 GCA_964625365.1 uncultured Thiopseudomonas sp.
CAGCGCTATCCTTCCCCGCACTAAAAGTACGGGGCTTGTCGCGCATTTTGGTCAAATTCCCTGGCGTCTGTTGTCCGCCACGGCGGAAACCGGCCAGTCAGCCCCGGGGTGCTTGCACGCCCCTCACCAAGCCGCCAAACTAGCGCCCACCTTTCTTTCCTTTATATAGATGCATCCAATGAATCCCTTGCTCGATACCCTGGTGTCACTGCTTGACATGGAAACCCTGGAAACCCACCTGTTTCGCGGTGCCAGCCAGGACCTTGGCTTTCGCCAGCTGTTTGGCGGCCAGGTGCTCGGTCAGGCACTGTCCGCAGCCAGCAAAACGGTTGATGCCGGCCGCCAGGCCCACTCGCTGCACGGCTACTTCCTGCGTGCCGGCGATGCCGGCAAGCCGGTCATTTACCAGGTCGAACCGGTGCGCGATGGAGCCACCTTCAGTACCCGCCGGGTCATGGCCATCCAGAATGGCCGCCCCATTTTTACCTGCAGCGCCTCGTTCCACATCCGCGAGGAAGGCTTTAGCCACCAGAGCGTAATGCCCGACGTTCCCCCTCCCGAGCAGCTGGCATCCGATGCCGATCTGACGCCCGAGCTGTCGCGCCTGCTGAACGACGAAAAACGCATCAAGATGCTGCGCGACAAGCCCATTGAAACCCGTCCGGTGCAGGTGCTCGACCCGCTGAACCCTGCACAAAGCGAGCCGGTCAAACAGGTCTGGTTCAAGGCCAGCGGCCATCTGCCCGACTGCCCCGCCCTGCACCGCTACCTGCTGGCCTACACCTCGGACTTCAGCCTGCTGACCACTTCGCTGCTGCCACATGGCGCGTCGATCTGGCAGCCGCAGATGCAGGTTGCCAGTCTGGATCATGCCATCTGGTTTCATGACGAGGTGCGCATGGACGACTGGCTGCTATACAGCATGGATAGCCCCTGGGCCGGCAGCGGACGCGGCTTTGCCCGTGGCAGCATCTTTACCCGCGATGGCCGGCTGGTAGCCTCGGTGGCCCAGGAAGGACTAACCCGCGTGCGCCACGACTGGCCCGACAGGCACTAGGCCATGGCGCACTTTCTGCAGCAGTGCCGCCACTGGGTATTCGACATGGACGGCACGCTGACCAACGCCGTTCACGACTTCCAGCATATCCGCCGGCAACTGGACATCCCGCCGGATGCCGACATTCTCGACCATCTGGATAACCTGCCCCCGGCACAGGCCGCCGCCGCCCACCAGTGGCTACTTGAACACGAGAGAAAACTTGCGGAACAGTCCACCGCCGCGCCCGGCGCAGTGGCCCTGGTGAATTATTTGCATGAACGCGGCGACCGGCTGGCCATCCTCACCCGCAACGCGCGAGAACTGGCGCAGGTGACACTCAGGGCCATCGGCCTGCAGCAGTGCTTTGCGCCAGCCGACATCCTGGGCCGCAACGAAGCCGCGCCCAAGCCGTCACCCGACGGCATGCTGCACATTGCCCGCAACTGGCAGGTCTGCAGCAGCCGCTTGTGCATGGTGGGCGACTTTCATTTCGACCTGCGCAGCGCACGCAATGCCGGCTCCAGAGCGGTACTCGTCAATCTGCCTGACAACCCCTGGCCCGAACTGACCGACCACCATGCGCCCGACTGCAACGCCCTGCTGGATAGCCTGAGCCAGATCCGGCCGCACTGACGCCCGCGCCTAGAAGGTTTCGCCGCGCAGCGATGCCATGGGGTGTCGTGCCAGCTGGCGCTCCATTGCATCCAGCAACTGCTGTGCATCACCGGCACGCGCCGACACCACAAAGCCAAGATCTGCCGTGGCCAGCGGCAAGAAAGGCATGCTCAACTGGCCAATGCCCAGGCTGGTTCGTGCATAGTTGACCGGCTCCAGAAAGTTCAGCATATAGTTGCCACGCTGTCGCAGCAGCATGGCCAGCGCCGACAGGTGGTTATTGCTGACCACCTGCTCCACCGCCAGCGGTGCATCCTGCAGCCAGTGGCGGGCCGGCTCCATATAGGGATAGCCACGCAGCACTATTACCTTCTTGTGGCTCAATGCTTCGGGCAGGCTGGGTTCCGGATCGGCAGGGCCATAAAAAAGGGCCAGCCGTGTTTCTGCCAGCCGGTAACGGCTTTCCAGCACATCCAGTCCGGCCATGGGGCCGCCCAGCACGCCCGGCCACACCTGCACCTCACCCGTGGCCAACTGCTGGAACAAGCGTGCCGGCGGCAGTTCCTTGAAGCGAACGGAATAACCGGCACGCTCCAGCACTTCGGCAGCTATTTCCAGCAACTCGCCACGGGCACGCCCTTCTTCGTCCATATAACTGAATGGCGGATACGGATAAAACCCGACCACCACCTCGGAACGGCTACCCGCCACACATGTCCCCGCCAACAGGACACACACCAGAACAATCCATCTGCCCATGCCAGCCTCCCGCTCGTGTTGTCATCGCAAACAGCATGGCATATAGAGCCGCACGAAAGAACCCCTGCGGCAGCCATTGCATGGCTGTGGCATCATGACGCCCCCAGCACCCACGGAGCCACGCCATGCCCGCACCCCGCCTTTACGGTCTCTATGCCATCACCGACAGCCAGCTGCTGGCCGGTGGCCGCCTGTTGCCCTATTGCGAAGCCGCCCTCAGGGGCGGTGCCCGTCTGTTGCAGTACCGTGACAAAAGCCGCGATGGCGAACGCCGCTACCGCGAGGCCAGCCAGCTGCTGGAGCTGTGCCAGGCACACAGCGCCCGCCTGATCATCAACGACGACCTGCAGCTGGCGGCGCGGCTGGGCTGTGACCTGCATCTCGGTCAGGAAGACGGCAGCCTGCCCGACGCCCGCGAGCTGCTCGGCGCGCAAGCGGTAATCGGTGCCACCTGCCACCACCATGTGCATCTGGCCGAAGAAGCCGTTGCGCAGGGTGCCAGCTATGTCGCCTTTGGCCGTTTTTTTGCATCACAGACCAAACCCGGCGAGGTGCTGGCTGATGTCAATCTACTGCAGCAAGCCGGCCAGTTGCAGGTGCCCAAAGTGGCCATCGGCGGAATTACCGCAGCCAATGCCGCCCCCCTGATAGCCGCCGGAGCTGATATGATAGCCGTCATTCACGCGCTGTTTGCCGCGCCCTCGCCTGCCGAGGTCGAGCGCCGCGCCCGTACTTTCAGCGCCCTGTTTGACTGATTCGAGGTATGTCCATGTCACGCTCCGCTACTTTGTTTACCAACGCCCAGCAACACATCCCCGGCGGCGTCAACTCGCCGGTTCGCGCCTTTGCCGGTGTCGGCGGCACACCGCTATTCTTCAAGCACGCCGAAGGTGCCTATGTGGTGGACGAAGACGACAAACGCTATGTGGACTACATCGGCTCCTGGGGTCCCATGATTCTGGGCCACGGCCATCCCGAAGTGCTGGATGCCGTGCGTAACCAGTTGCAACACGGCCTATCCTACGGCGCACCCACTGCGCTGGAAGTGGAAATGGCCGACCTGGTTAGCCAGCTAGTACCGTCCATGGAGATGATGCGCATGGTCAGCTCAGGTACCGAAGCCACCATGAGCGCCATCCGTCTGGCGCGTGGCTACACGGGACGCGACAGCATTATCAAATTTGAAGGCTGCTACCACGGCCACTCCGACAGCTTGCTGGTTAAGGCCGGCTCCGGAGCACTGACTCTGGGCGTACCCAGTTCACCTGGCGTACCTGCTGCTTTTGCCCAGCACACACTCACCCTACCCTACAACGATCTGAACGCGGTCGAGCAGTGCCTGAAAGAAAAAGGGCAAGAAATTGCCTGCATCATCATTGAGCCGGTGGCTGGCAATATGAACTGCATCCCGCCTGTGGACGGCTTCCATCAGGGGCTGCGTAAACTGTGTGACGAGCACGGTGTAGTGCTGATTTTTGACGAAGTCATGACCGGTTTCCGCGTGTCACTTGGTGGTGCGCAAGGCCACTACGGCATCACGCCAGACCTGTCCACCTTCGGTAAGGTAATCGGCGGCGGCATGCCGGTGGGCTGCTTTGGTGGTAAAAAAGAAATCATGTCGCACATCGCGCCACTGGGTCCGGTGTATCAGGCCGGCACCTTGTCCGGCAACCCGCTGGCCATGGCCGCCGGTTTGGCAACTTTGCGTCTGGTTAGCCAGCCGGGCTTCCACGACAAGCTCAACAACTACGCCCAGCGCCTGCTGGCTGGTTTGCAAGAGCGCGCCGATGCCGCTGGCATCCCGTTCACCACCACGCAAGTAGGCGGCATGTTCGGCCTGTTCTTCACCGACAACAAAAACATCCGCAACTTTGACGATGCCGTGGCCTGCGATGTGGAGCGCTTCAAGAAGTTCTTCCACCTGATGCTGGATGGCGGTGTTTATCTGGCACCCAGCGCCTTTGAAGCCGGCTTTGTCTCCGCCGCCATGGGCGAGACCGAGCTGCAAATCACTCTGGATGCGGCGGAAAAGGCGTTTAAGGCGCTGGCCGCCTAACAGGTCAAAGCGGGTGCTGCACCGGCCAGCGCCCGCAACCTGCATCAACACGGCCACCGCATCAACGTACTAAGCCGCGACCCGGACAAGGTGGCCGGGTTGTGCGGTGGCGCAACCTGTGTGGGCAGTCTTGAACAACTCGACAACCAGCCGCCTTTCGATGCCATCATCAATCTGGCAGGTGCTCCCATTGCCGACCGGCGCTGGAGTACCCCGCGTCGCCAGCAGCTACACGACAGCCGCATCGGACTGACCGATACTCTGGTGCAATGGATGAAGCGTCAGGACAGACCACCGGCCACACTGATTTCTGCTTCCGCAACAGGCCGGTACGGCGACCGGGCTGACGAGTTGCTCGACGAACACAGCCAGCCGGCAGCCAATGACTTTGCCAGCCAGTTGTGCCGCGACTGGGAAAAGTCTGCCCTGCAAGCCAGTGAATGCAGCCGCGTGGTACTCCTGCGCATTGCGCCGGTACTGGCCGCGCAGGGCGGCATGCTGGCCCGCTTGCGCCTGCCTTTCAGCCTCGGACTGGGCGGACGGCTACCGCGCCACCGGCGGCCGGCAAGCCTTGCACTTTTGCGCCAAAAGCTTAACCATTACAGGTTCTTTTTAGCTGGAAAGCCTGCATGTTGAAGTTTCTGCCTGCTCCCCTGCGCGGCATCCTGTCCGCCCTCATCCTGTGCCTAAACACCCTGTTCTGGTGCTGGCCACTGTTCATGCTGTCCCTGCTCAAGTTTGCGCTGCCCTTCACCCCCGTGCAGCGTGCCCTGCGCTACGGCATGCACTGGATTGCCGAAGGCTGGATCAGCACCAACATGTTCTGGATGGATCTGGCCCGGGACATCCAGTGGGACGTGCAGGGACTGGAATCCTTCGACAAGACACACTCATGGCTGGTCACCAGCAACCATCAGAGCTGGGTCGATATCCTGGTTCTGCAATACCAGTTCAATAGGCGCTTGCCCCTGCTGAAGTTTTTTCTCAAACAGGAACTGATCTGGGTGCCGGTGATAGGGTTGTGCTGGTGGGCGCTGGAGTTTCCCTTCATGAAACGCTACAGCCGCCAGTATCTGGAAAAGCACCCCGAAAAACGCGGCCAGGACCTGGCCACCACCCGCAAGGCCTGCGAGCGCTACAAAACCAATCCGGTGGCGGTATTCAACTTCCTGGAAGGCACCCGCTTCACCCATGCCAAACATGACGCCCAGCAGTCGCCCTATCGCCACCTGCTCAAGCCCCGGGCCGGCGGCATGGCCTATGTTCTGGATGCCATGGGCGAGCAACTGCACGGCATTGCCAATGTCACCCTGCATTACCCCGATGGCCGGCCCAGCTTCTGGCAACTGATGTGCGGCCAGATCCACCGCATCAGCCTGCATGTCGAGCGGCTACCCGTGCCCGCCCATTTTGTGGGCCGCAACTACAGCGATGATGCCGGCTACAGGGAAGCCTTCCAGGACTGGATCAACAGCCTCTGGCAGGCCAAAGACCGGCAACTGGAACAGATGCAGGCCAGCAGCCAGCCGGTGACACCCGCCTAGTCACTGCTCCGGGGAACAGCCTGGAACCCGTTCACTGCTCTGCAGCTGCTGCAACTGTTCCCAGCTATCCAGCGGGCAACTATCCGGGCGCACAGCCGGCAGGCACCACCGGCTATAGCTGCCCACCTGTTCGCTGCGCAGACAGCTCTGAAACTGGTCAACCTGCAGATATTGGGGTGGCAGCGCCGACAAAGCCTGCTGACTGTCGCCGGCGCAGCCAGTCAGTGTAGCTGTAACAGCAATGACGGTAGGCAAACCGGACTTGACGGGTATTTTCATAAAGCCCACTCCGTTATTTCGCCCGTTTTATTGAGCATGTGCCCAGAAATACAAGTACTTGCGATACGCCTATTTCCAGGCACCCACCCTGCTTTTCCGTACCAGCAGGCACAGTTTTAGACGCTGCCATCCAGCCCCTGCTGCCAGAAGGCAATTTCCAGCCGGACTGCATCGCTAAAAATGCTTACCAGCTCGGCAAAGCGGCGCGGCGTGACCTCGGCCAGCCGTGCGTCCAGCCATTGCTCCTCGGCGCGGCGGGCAGCCTGAAAACCGTCGCTCTCATACATGCGAATCCAGGCATCGTAGGGATTGCCATCACCACGCAGCGTCTCCGCACGTGAATTGATCCAGTCCGCCACCACCGCATAACCGACCAGGCAGGGTGCCAGCGCCACGTGCATATCCAGCAAGTCGCCGCGGTTGCCGGTGTCCAGCACATAGCGCGTATAAGCCAGGGTAGCGTTGGCTTCAGGCAGCACGGCCAACTCGTCCTCACTGATGCCCCATTCGCGGCAGTACTCGACATGCAGGCCCAGCTCAAGGTCAATAATGGTCTTCAGCCCGTCCAGGCTATGACGCAGCTCGGCAATGTTGCGGCTTTTATAGGCAGCCAGCGCATAGGCACGGCCAAAGTGGATCAGGAACAGATAGTCCTGTTTCAGATAATGGCGAAAGGCATCGGCAGCCAGACTGCCCTCACTCAACTGGCGCACAAATTCGTGCTCGATATAGGCACGCCACTCGTCGTGGCAAGCAGCGGTCAGATCGGCAAAACAGTAGCTCATGGTATCTCCGGTCATAAAACGATCCGGAGGACGGGCGGGTATCTGCAGAGAGGTCCGGAAGAATGGCTACGAACACGTAGAAGGGGCTCCGGACCACCGCTTGATTCCTACGCCGGTACAAACCGGATCAGGTTCAACAGGACCAGCGCTCGGGTTCATCCCCTGCGCCATCTCAGCCGGAATCCACCGGCACCCTGTCAAGCAAGTGGGATGGAGTGTAGCAAATTAGCCATCGCGGGTCCCGGGGTCTCAGTTCGTGAAACTGGACGGCATCATTAGCATCCACAGCAGTAACTTGCACAAGCCGCAACCAAGGGACTATTATCCCTACCAGCTGACTACAAAAGGATAATAGTCCTATGGAGACTCGCAGCATTCACCGCACCTTGTTTCCCAGGCAAGCCAAAATTCTGCAAACCTTTGGCCAGGATCTACTGCTGGCCATGAAGCGGCGCGGCTACAGCAAAAAGCTGATGTGCGAACGTACAGGCTTTGACCCCAAGACACTCAACAAGGTGTTTGCCGGTGATCCCGGTGTAGCCATTGGCACGTATTTGAAAGTTATGGCCGTGCTGGGACTGGAAAACAACTTCGCCGAGTTGGCCGCCCACGATGAAGTCGGTATCAAACTGCAAAACATCAAGCTGCTGGAGGGTCGCCAATGAGCCGCGAAATTATCGAGGTCTATGCCCACTGGCAACCCATTGCCGAGCCCTTGCTGGTCGGCCATCTGAGCTATGCGGACAGTAGCCGTGGCGGTGTGTTTGGTTTTGAATACAGCCCGGATTTTTTGACCTCCAGTCATTGCCTGCAAATCGACGCTGCATTGTATTTACATCCTGGCCACGCCTATAACGATACCGCCGATAAAAATTTTAGAATTTTTCTGGATTCCTCCCCGGATCGTTGGGGACGCATCCTGATGCAACGCCACGCAGCGATTGAGCAGCGCAACGGCTTGCGTACCACCAGCCGCCTGACGGAGCTGGATTACCTGCTGGGTGTACATGATTCGTATCGCATGGGTGGTTTGGTTAAG
>CAZVDA010000100.1:0-8056 GCA_964625365.1 uncultured Thiopseudomonas sp.
CCCAGATAAATGGCCATGAAACCGTAGCCATACTGGTGTGCCAGCCCGACCGAGCCATAAAAGGCCCAGCCGCTGGCATACACGCCCAGCGACAGGATATACACCAGCGGGTGACGCACCAGCCGTGCCGGTAGCAGGTTTTTTTCGGCCAGCCAGGCGGCAGCAAACAGCGTTAGCAGGTAGCTGATGCTCAGTGCGGACAGGTTGAACACGCCAAGGGTCATGACTGTATCCGGGTGCTGGTGCAGGCAGGATTAAAGGGAATCGGCATCGCGTTTGCCCTGCAGGAAAAAAGTCAGGATGATCAGCACCAGCCATACCAGGTAGGGGCGCAGCCAGAAGTCGTGGCCGGTTGTCCACCAGTCCATGATGGCCGGTGAAAACAGGTAAATGCCGATAACTAGCAGCAGGATCAGTCGATAGATGTGCATGGATGGGGGTTCGCTAGACAGGTGTTACCGATGGTAACCCGTGCGGCGGACAAATCGCCAGTCACCACGGCCTGACTTTAGGCGTAACCCTTCAGGAGCGGGGCTGCGGCAGTGCCTGCAAAAAATGGCCGGCCTGCGTATACTGGTCAGCAGATTTTACGGGGCGCAGTGCCCCATGCCTTACAGGAATGACAGCCCATGTTGATGGTGATTTCTCCGGCCAAAACGCTGGACTATGACACGCCGCCAGTCACAGCCCGCTACACCCTGCCGCAGTTTGTGGAGCAGGCCGCGCAGCTGGTTGAGGTGATGCGCGGCTACAGCCCGCAGCAACTGGCCGAGCTGATGAAGATCTCCGACAAGCTGGCCGGCTTGAACGTGGCCCGCTTTACCGAGTGGCAGCCTGAATTTACCCCTGTCAATGCCAAGCAGGCGCTGCTGGCGTTCAAGGGCGATGTGTATACGGGGCTGGACGCGGACAGTCTGGGTGAAGAGGATCTGGCCTATGCACAGGTACACCTGCGCATGCTGTCGGGGCTGTATGGACTGTTGCGCCCGCTGGACCTGATGCAGCCCTACCGGCTGGAAATGGGCACCAAAGTGGCCAACCCGCACGGCAAGGACCTGTACGGTTTCTGGGGCACCAGGCTGACGGATGCGCTGAATGCCTATATGGACGAGCAGGGCATGGGCGTTTTGCTCAACCTGGCCTCCAACGAGTATTTCAAGTCGGTCCAGCCGGCCCGCCTGAAGGCGCATCTGGTCAATGTCGATTTCAAGGACCAGAAAAACGGCCAGTACAAGATCATCAGTTTTTATGCCAAAAAGGCCCGTGGGCTGATGGCGCGTCATATTATCCGCAACCGGATCACCTCGGTGGAGCAACTGAAAGGCTTTGATGTGGACGGATACTATTTCAGCGAAAGCCAGTCCAGCGCCGGGCATCTGGTGTTTTTGCGCGATCACGCGGACGCCTGATCATGGTACCGCTGATTCCCGCCCTGACCTGGATTGCGCTGCTGGTGCGCTACCCGAAACGCACGCTGGCGGTGGCGCTGCCGCTGCTGGCGCTGTTGCTGGTAATCGCGGCGCGTGTGCAATGGGTGGAAACCCGCACCGAATCGTTGCTGGCGCAGTTGCAGATGAGCATCGAATACGCGCCGCAGGATTGCCCGGCAGACCTGCCGCTGCGGCTGCGCATTGACAACAACAGCGGGCGGGCGCTTGACAGCCTGAGCTGGCGCATCGCCGCCTACCGGCCCGGCGAGCGCACCAATCTGGTGGAGGAACGCTATAACAGCCCGGCCTACAGTGGCGACAGCCCGCTGGCCGCCGGTCAGCACTGGGAGCACTGCCTGCCGTTGCCACAGCTGCGCAGCGGCTACCGGGCGTCCTCGCTGGAGTTTCGCATCGAACAGCGCAAAGGGCGCTTTTTGTAGCCGCTGGCGGTGTTTCAGTCCTGGTTCTTCTTGAGCAGGGCGGCCAGTCCGGCCAGTCCCTTGTAGGTTTGCTGCGGGCCTTTCTGGCCGGCGGCTTCCTCTTTCTGATAGTGCATGTCCACCTGGCGCTGGTGCTCGTTGTCGTGGCAGTACAGGCACAGCAGCTCCCAGTTGGAGCCGTCGGGCGGGTTGTTGTCGTGGTTGTGGTCGCGGTGGTGCACGGTCAGCTCGCTCAGGCGCTTGCCGCTGAATTCGCGGGCGCAGCGTCCGCAGTGGTGCGGATACATGCGCAGGGCTTTGTCACGGTAGCCGCGTTCGCTGTCACGGCGGTTTTGTGCAAGGATTTCGTCGAGTTTGCTCATAGCGGGGCCCGGTTGATATGGCTCAGGGGTTGGTTGACGGCAAAAATGCGGCTGCGGATATCGCTGACGCCGGCTGCCTGCAGGCGCTGGCTGTGCTTGTCCAGATAGGTGCTGGCGGCGTTGCGGTCGGCAAACAGGTAGATGCCGCCGGCCTGGCGCTGGTCGGCGTTCTCGGTCCAGATTTTCCAGAGCAGGCCCGTTTCGCCGGCAATATCCTGCGCCAGAGGCTGCATGGCCCGGCTCATGTCGTGGCCGAAGGGGCCGTCAAAGGGAAAGTCGATTTGCAGGATGAACATGTCAGTGCCCGTTTTGGTGTGGGTGAAAAACAGGGCAAAGCATAGCAGGAAAAGGCGCAGGCGGGACCTGTGTAACAGCCGTCCATGGCTGGCGTGATTACTTCCAGTAGTTGTTGGCTGCCGCTACGGTGGCAAAGTGGGTGGCGATGACATGGGAAACCTGGATCAGGTCTTCCGTATCAGTAGCGTAGTCGGCACGTCCTTTTTTCAGAATTTCAACATTGGGCTGGGTGGTTTTAACACCCATGCGCGATAGCTTGATGGCCAGCTGGAAACCTTGCTCGGGAGTGTCGGTTTTCAGGGTGGGCAACCAGCTGTCGTCGGCCTGGGCAAAACCGATCATTAGGCTGAACAGGGCGGGGATCAGTAGAAACTTTTTCATGAGTGTTTCCTTGTTATGTGTGCGAGGTGTCATGCAGGGCAGGGCAGGGCGGCGGACACGGATACCGCCGGCGGCTGTCTGCCGTTACAGTGTTGGACAGGTTCCGCATGGGCAACATGCTACCTTGGTGCGGATCCGCTGCTATTTTGGTTCTGTCTGGTGCGTTTCGTCCATGATAGCAATCATGTGGGTTGCCTGGTTGGGGTGGCTTTGTGGCTTTGTGGCTTTGTGGTTGGGGCCGGTTCAGGTCTGCGCTGCGGCTACGCACCCGCGCCGAAGCAAGCTTCGTCACAGGTGCTGATGCCTGGCGCAGACCTGGACCGGCCCCAGATAACCACGTTGCCATTTGGGAGGGAGTGGCCCGGCTGCGCCGGGCTGCTGTCGCGGTGCTGGGGCCCTGTGATGTGGTTTCCAGCAGGAAATGAGCGTCTGGTTTTGGGGCCAGTCAGGTGAAAGGTATTATTAAAACACCGCCGTCATGCCGACTACCTGATTGCGGCCCTGCTGTTTGGCCTGATACAGGGCGCTGTCGGCGGCCTGGATCAGTGCCTCTGGCGAGTCGCATTCCGGCCCGAAACAGGCCACGCCCAGGCTGATGGTTACCACGCTGGCGGCCTGTGAGTCTTCGTGGGCAATGCCCAGTTGCTGGACTGCGCTGCGGATTTGCTCGGCTTTGTGCAGGGCGCCGGCCAGGCTGGTGTCGGGCAGGATGCAGGCAAATTCTTCTCCGCCGTAGCGTGCCGCCAGGTCACGGGGGCGGGTTAGGGCATTGCGCAGGGCGCTGCCGATCTGTTTCAGGCAGTCGTCACCGGCCAGGTGGCCGTAGTGGTCGTTGTAGTGTTTGAAGTAGTCCACATCCAGCATGATCAGTGACAGCGGTAATCCGTTGCGCAGCCACTGGCGGTATTCGTTGTTCAGTGTTTCGTCAAAGCGTCGCCGGTTGGCGGTGCCGGTCAGACCGTCGACAAATGCCAGCGATTGCAGGTACTGGCCCTGTTCTTCCAGCCGGCTATTGATACGGGTGAGTTCGGCGTTGCTGTGCAGGATGGCCTGGCGGGCGGCCAGGTCTGAAGCATGGATTTGCCGGCGCTTGCTCTGCAGGAAGTAAAGGGCCGGCAGGCTGGTCACCAGAATAAATGTATACAGAGCAACCACCAGCCACAGGGCGTGGCCTGGGCGGGCAAACAGGGGTGGCAGGTCGTGGCTGATGCTGAGTACCAGGGGCTGGCTGGAGTCCAGCGCAGCGGCACGGATCTGTTTGCGGGCGATGATGCGTGTTGCGTCGCCTGTGCCGGTGATTTCCACGTGCGGGGTGCCCGGGGTATCCGGTAGTGGCGGAGGGGGCGGCAGGGGGTGGCCGTCTGCCTCGCTGCTCTGGATCAGGGTGTCTGCGGCGTACAGTGCGGCGCGCATGTCGGGGCTGTAGCGCGCTGCATCCAGCAGGTGCTTAAGATCGCTGCGTGACAGGCGGGTAAGCAGCAGGGCAGCTGGCTGTTGCGGTCGGGCCATGTGACTGGCCAGGTATAGGTCGTGATCGTTGCCGGTGTTGTGCAGCAGGTAGAGCCGGTCGTAAGGGATGTTGGCGGGTGCTATGTGACCGGGCAGCTCCGGCGTGATTGCAGGGCCGGGCGGGTAGCTGGCTATCAGCTGGGCGTGGTCGTCCAGCAGCAACATGCCGTCAGCCAGCGGGATGATTTCGGTAAAGCCGCGCAGCCGCTTGCGGATAAACGGCAGGCGGTCTTCGTTAAATGCCAGCCCTTCCGTATATTCGACGCTAACATTGCGGTGGGCCAGTTCAATGGCGTTGATCCGCAGCAGCAGTGCATTACTGGCCAGTTCAAGCTGGGTCAGCATGCGGCTGCGCTCATGCTCGTTGTGGATGCGGTAGTCGCCCGCCTGCCAGAAGCTGATCAGCAGGGCCAACGCCAGTAATCCGCCGCACAGCAGAACCCACTCCAGGGCGAATCCCTGGCGCGGGTCGGGAGGAGTGGCTGACAGGCTGGCAGTGTCGGTCATGGCGGATACCGTAAGCAGGGTGTGGCGCCTATTTTAAACGGATGCTGGCAACCTGCTACTGTGAAAAGGTATATGACTGCCGGTCAGGGTGCTGACTGTACGACGCGGGCCGACTCGACCCAGAACAGTTCGCAGGCACCGGCACCGGTATCCTTGCGGGTCAGCGAACTGAGCCAGTGCCAGCCATCGGATGCGAAGGCATTGACCAGGTAGCCGTTTAATTCAATGACCTGGCCGGGGCGCATGGACTGTATCTGGCCGGCTACGTGACTGTTGGCCGGGATGATGTGGGTGTTGGCCGAATTTTGCATGACCTGGGTGACCGGCACGCTGAGCTGCTGCCAGCGCAGCCAGTAAAAGCGGCCGCTCTGGGTAATGGTCATTTGATCGAGCAGGGCATTGTCGGACATGGGGCCCCAGCCCAGGGCAAAATCGACCGGCGACAGTTCGGCCTCGCGTCCGGTGCGGTAGGCTTCCTTGCGCAGCAGGCGGGCCTGCAGCGAGTAGCGGGCCTGGGCTTCGATGCGGTAGCCGTTATGCTGGAACACCGGCGCAGCGCTGCCGGACAGGTTGTGCTGCAGGGGAGCGTCGGGTGCCAGCATGCCGGGGGTTTTGACCTGGACGGCGCGGTTGCTCCAGCTGTTCCAGCCGGAGTAGGCAGCAAGTGCCAAAATAATTAAAAACCAGCGTCTGCTCATAAGGGGACGTCCGCAGCCTGTCAGGGGCGCACATAATGACAAAAAAACGTATCGGCGGCCATGCCGCTTACGCGTTGTGTATGTGGCTGGCCGGTGTGCAGATAAAGGCGGAGTTTTGGCTGCTTAACGGGTACCATGCCTGCCCGTTGCTGCCGGACAGGCAGGGCTGGAATGTTTCTTGCATCGGCGCAGGGTATTAAGACCGCATGACGGTTGTTTGACGTTGGAATTTCGGGAATGGCTAAAGTGGATCGTACACAGGTAATGACAGGCATGCGCACGGGTGTGTCGCTGCTCAGGCAGGGCAACCTGGGCGTGCCGGTATTACTGCTGGTATTGCTGGGCATGATGACCTTGCCGGTTCCGCCGTTTTTGCTGGATGTGTTCTTCACTTTTAATATCGCGCTGGCGATTGTGGTGCTGCTGGTCTGTGTGTATGCCATGCGCCCGCTGGATTTTGCCGCGTTCCCGACCATTTTGCTGGTGGCCACCCTGATGCGGTTGTCGCTCAACGTGGCGTCGACACGGGTGGTGCTGTTGCACGGCCATGATGGCGGCGATGCCGCCGGCAAGGTAATTCAGGCCTTTGGCGATGTGGTGGTCGGCGGTAACTATGTGGTCGGTGCGGTGGTGTTTGCCATCCTGATGATCATCAACTTCGTGGTGGTGACCAAGGGTGCCGGGCGTATTTCTGAAGTAAGCGCCCGCTTTACCCTGGATGCCATGCCCGGCAAGCAGATGGCGATTGACGCCGACCTTAACGCCGGCATCATCAACCAGGAAGAAGCCAAAATCCGCCGCTCTGAAGTGGCGCAAGAGGCTGATTTCTATGGCTCCATGGACGGTGCCAGCAAGTTTGTGCGCGGTGACGCCATTGCCGGTCTTTTAATCCTGTTAATCAACCTGCTGGGCGGTATTGCCATCGGCATGCTGCAGCACGACCTGAGTTTCAAGGAAGCCGGCTTGGTGTATTCGCTGCTGACCATCGGTGACGGCCTGGTGGCGCAGATTCCCGGCCTGTTGCTGTCTACGGCGGCCGCGGTGATGGTAACCCGGGTAACCACCGCCGAAGACATGGGTCAGCAGATCCAGCGTCAGATGTTCAATTCGCCCAAGGCGCTGGCCATCTCGGCAGCCATCATGATTGCCATGGGATCGGTGCCGGGCATGCCGCACCTGTCATTTCTTGGCCTGGGTGCTATTGCAGCGGCTGGTGCCTACTGGATCTGGCGCAAGCAGAAAATCGGCGAAACAACCGGCACCGAGCTGCAAAAAAGCCAGGATGGCGGCGCAGACCAGCTGCCGGCTGCAGTGTCCCCGGAGCAGCGCGAGCTGGGCTGGGATGATGTCACGCCGGTGGATATGGTCGGACTGGAAGTGGGTTACCGGCTGATTCCGCTGGTGGACCGTAATCAGGGCGGCCAGTTGCTGGCGCGCATCAAGGGGGTGCGCAAGAAACTGTCGCAGGATCTGGGCTTCCTGATGCCCTCGGTGCATATCCGCGACAACCTTGACCTGAACCCCAACGCCTACCGGCTGACGCTGATGGGCGTCACCGTGGCCGAGGCCGAGGTGTATCCCGAGCGGGAGCTGGCCATCAATCCGGGCCAGGTATTTGGCACCGTCAATGGTCTGGCCACCACCGATCCGGCCTTTGGTCTGGAAGCGGTATGGATTGAACCCAATCAGCGCGATCAGGCGCAGTCGCTGGGTTACACGGTCGTGGACGCCAGCACGGTGGTGGCGACCCACCTCAACCAGATCCTTGGCAAGCATGCCCATGAGCTGATCGGCCACGAAGAAGTGCAGCAGTTGATGCAGGTACTGTCCAGAAGCTCGCCGCGGCTGGCCGAGGAGTTGGTGCCGGGCATGATTTCCCTGTCGGTTTTGTTGAAGATCCTGCAGCAGCTGCTGCAGGAGCAGGTGCCGGTACGCGACATACGCACCATCGCCGAAGCCATCGCCAACGTTGCGGCCAAGAGTCAAGATTCCGCCGCCATGGTGGCGGCGGTGCGTGTGGCTCTATCGCGTGCAATCGTGCAAAGCATTGTCGGGCTTGACTCCGAGCTGCCCGTGATCACGCTTGAGCCAAGATTGGAACAGATATTGCTTAATAGTCTGCAGCAGGCTGGACAGGGTGGAGAAGGTGGCATATTGCTCGAACCCGGAATGGCCGAAAAGTTACAGCAGTCTCTGGTCGAGGCGGCGCAACGTCAGGAAATGCAGGGCCAGCCGGTAATTTTACTGGTAGCCGGACAGATTCGAGCCATGATGTCGCGCTTTGCCCGGATGGCAGTACCCAATATTTACGTACTGGCCTACCAAGAGATACCGGACAACAAGCAGGTCACTATCGTAGCGACGGTAGGACAAAACTAAGAGGGCACAGTCATGGCCATGCAAGTCAAACGCTTTTTTGCCGCAGATATGCG
>CAZVDA010000101.1:0-4722 GCA_964625365.1 uncultured Thiopseudomonas sp.
GGCAGGTCGGTGTATTCGTGAATGTCGTTGTACAGCTGGGTCAGCTTTTCGTGGGGAACGGCAATCAGCTTGGCATCGCCACCGGCTTCGTCGGTCATGTTCAGCACACCGACGGCGCGGGCGCGAATCACGGAACCGGGGGCAACCGGATAAGGGGTTACCACCAGCACGTCGAGCGGGTCGCCGTCGTCGGCCAGGGTGTTGGGGATAAAGCCGTAGTTGGCCGGATAAAACATCGGGGTGGCCATAAAGCGGTCAACCATCAGGGCGTCGGTTTCGGTATCGACTTCATACTTGATGGGTGCGTGGTTGGCTGGAATTTCGATGATGACGTTGATGTCGCCTGGCAAGTCTTTGCCGGCCGGAATTTTGCTGTAGCTCATGGGGAATCCGTATCTGAGGAAAATGTGCGGGAATTATAAAGGCAGGCGGGGTTAAAGACAAAGCCCGCAGCCACTGCGGAAAAACTCGGGTAGACTGGCCGCAGATTGCGCGGCACATGCGCTCCACTTTTACGCCAAACCGAGACAAACATGAGCAAACACATCCATATTCTGGGCATTTGCGGCACCTTTATGGGTTCGCTGGCCATTCTGGCCCGTCAGCTGGGCTATCGGGTTACCGGCTCGGACGCCAATGTTTACCCGCCCATGAGCACCCAGCTGGAGCAGCAGGGTATCGAGCTGATGCAGGGTTATCTGCCGGAGCACCTGCAGCCGCAGCCGGACCTGGTGGTCATCGGCAATGCCCTGTCGCGGGGCAATCCAGCAGTGGAATATGTACTGGACCGGGGGCTGCCCTATGTGTCCGGCCCGCAGTGGCTGGCCGACCATGTGTTGCAGGGCAAGTGGGTGCTGGCGGTGTCCGGTACTCACGGCAAAACCACCACCACCAGCATGCTGGCCTGGATTCTGGAGCATGCCGGCATGCAGCCGGGGTTTCTGATTGGTGGTGTGCCGCAAAACTTTGGCGTGTCGGCCCGTATCGGCGGCAGCGATTTTTTTGTGGTCGAGGCGGACGAGTACGACAGCGCCTTTTTTGACAAACGCTCCAAGTTTGTCCATTACCGGCCACGCACGCTGGTGATGAACAATCTGGAGTTTGATCACGCCGATATCTTCCCTGATCTGGCGGCGATCCAGACCCAGTTTCATCATTTGCTGCGCACTGTGCCTGGCAACGGCCAGGTGATTTATCCGGCGGCCGACAGTGCCTTGCAGCAGGTGATTGAGCGGGGCTGCTGGACGCCGCAGCAAACCACCGGTGAAGGCGGCCAGTGGCAGGTGCGTTTGCATCAGGCCGATGGCAGCGACTTTGACGTGTTGCTGGACGGTGAGCTACAGGGCAGGGTGCAGTGGCGCCTGACCGGTGACCACAACGTGGCCAATGCACTGGCAGCCATTGCTGCTGCCCGCCATGTGGGCGTGTTGCCGGCGCAGGCGGTGGAGGCCCTGGCGCAGTTTCAAAGCGTCAAGCGGCGCATGGAATTGCTGGCCGACCGGCATGGTGTGCGTCTGTATGACGACTTTGCCCACCATCCCACCGCCATTGCCAGCACGCTGGAAGGACTGCGCCATCAGGTCGGCGATGAGCAGATCATTGCCGTGATTGAGCCCCGTTCCAACTCGATGAAGCTGGGGGCGCACCGTGAAGGGCTGGCGCCTTCGACCGCCGCTGCCGACCAGGTGATCTGGTTTGCGCCGGACACGCTGGGCTGGGATCTGGCCTCAGCGGTCAGCGATGTACCGGTGCCGACCCAGGTGCTTAACTCGGTACAAGCCATTATCGAGGCGGTGCAGCGTCTGCAAAAGCCGGGCACTCATGTGGTGCTGATGAGCAATGGCGGCTTTGCCGGTTTGCCGCAGCAACTCAAGCAGTTGCTGGAGGCCTGAGATGAGCGGCCCGCAACGCATTACTCTGGCAATGACCGGCGCTTCCGGTGCTCTTTACGGCCTGCGCTTGCTGGACTGTCTGGTGCAGGAAGAGCGCGAGGTGCATTTTCTGATCTCCAAGGCAGCGCTGCTGGTGACTGCGACCGAGACCGATGTGCAGCTACCGCCACGGCCACAGGCGATGCAGCATTTTCTGAATGAATATACCGGTGCCGTGGACGGCCAGATCCATGTGCACGGTCTGGAAGACTGGATGGCTCCGGTTGCCTCGGGCTCCGGTGCGCCTTCGGCAATGGTGGTGGTGCCCTGTTCGATGGGTACCCTGTCGGCGATAGCCACCGGTGCCAGCAACAACCTGATCGAGCGGGCTGCCGATGTGGCGCTGAAAGAGCGCCGCCAGCTGATTCTGGTACCGCGTGAAGCGCCCTTTTCCAGCATTCATCTGGAAAATATGCTCAAGCTCAGCCAGAACGGCGCCGTTATCCTGCCGGCTTCGCCGGGCTTTTATCACCAGCCGCAGTCGGTGGATGATCTGGTGGATTTTGTGGTGGCGCGGATTCTTAATCTGCTGCAGATTCCCCAGGATATGTTGCCGAGGTGGGGGGAGAGGTAGTTTTTCTTTTTGTGCTGCGGGGTTGTTTGTTAGGTTGTGCGTCAGCGGAGGGGCATGGATTGCGCAAACACGCCGCAAGTACATCCCTGTAGGCTCCATGTCCGCCATCCATGGCGGACATGGCCCTGCCATACCCGCCCCATACCGCCGCTACCCACTCCTGCTTGCGGCCAGCCATCCGGCAAGACAATCCAGTCCAGCCAGCATAAAACCGCCCTGTGCATGCCCCGCTGCTTTTAGTATAATGCCAGCCTTAATTTCGCAACCACGCTACCGGAAAACAGGATACCCATGATTTTCGGGCGTGGTTTATTGTTTGGGCTGTAACACAGGCAGCCAACCCGCAAGAGGCATAGCAGATGAGCGCATTGGTCGGCGTTATCATGGGGTCCAAATCAGACTGGTCCACCATGAGCCACACCGTAGAAACCCTTGAAGCCCTTGGCATTCCCCATGAAGTGCAGGTGGTTTCTGCCCACCGCACGCCGGATCTGCTGTTTTCCTATGCCGAACAGGCCCATGAGCGGGGGATCCGGGTGATTATCGCCGGTGCCGGCGGTGCTGCCCATTTGCCGGGCATGTGCGCTTCCAAAACCCACTTGCCGGTGCTGGGTGTACCGGTGCAGTCGTCCATGCTGTCCGGTGTCGATTCGTTGCTGTCGATCGTGCAGATGCCGGCGGGCGTGCCGGTGGGTACGCTGTCGATTGGCCGTGCCGGTGCAGTGAACGCTGCGCTGCTGGC
The DNA here is from genome assembly GCA_964625365.1 of uncultured Thiopseudomonas sp. Classification (GTDB taxonomy): domain Bacteria; phylum Pseudomonadota; class Gammaproteobacteria; order Pseudomonadales; family Pseudomonadaceae; genus Thiopseudomonas. The sequence goes on from CAZVDA010000101.1 coordinate 3,248, forward strand.
CGGCAGCATGCTGTCGGCGGATAACGAAACCATCCGCACGGCGCTGCTCAACTACCGTGAGCAGCAAACGCAAAACGTCCTGGACAATCCCGATCCGCGCGAGGCCTGAGTGATGAAAGTCGGTGTGATTGGTGGCGGCCAGCTGGGCCGCATGCTGGCGCTGGCCGGTACGCCGCTGGGCATGGAGTTCAGCTTTCTTGATCCGGCTGTGGATGCCTGTGCGGCACCGGTCGGCAATCACCTGTGCGCCGCCTATGACGCCAAAGCCGAGCTGCAACAACTGGCGCACAGCATGGATGTGGTGACGTTCGAGTTTGAAAACGTGCCTTCCGAAGCGGTGGCCTATCTGGCGCAGCATGTGCCGGTGTTTCCCAATGCCGAGTCGCTGCGTATCGCCCGCGACCGCCTGAATGAAAAATCCATGTTCCGCGAGCTGGGCATTCCGGTCACCGGTTTTGCCAATGTCGAGTCACAGCAGCAGCTGGACGAGGCCGTGGCCGCCATGGGCTTGCCCGCCATTTTGAAGACTCGCACCCTGGGTTATGACGGCAAGGGCCAAAAAGTCCTGCGTACGGCCGCCGATGTGGCTGGTGCCCATGCCGAGCTGGGTGGCGTGCCCTGCCTGCTGGAAGCCTTTGTCAGTTTTAGCGGCGAAGTCTCGGTGATTGCCGTGCGTGGCCGTAACGGCGAGATTGCCTGTTATCCGCTGGCGCACAACACCCACCGGGACGGCATTCTTGAGCTGTCGGTAGCCAGCGACAATCACCCGCAACAGGCGCTGGCCGAAGATTACGCCCGCCGTGTGCTGGAAAAGCTGGACTATGTGGGTGCGCTGGGCTTCGAGTTTTTCGAGGTGGACAGCGGCCTGATGGCCAACGAGATTGCACCGCGGGTGCACAACTCCGGCCACTGGACCATTGAAGGTGCCGAGTGCAGCCAGTTTGAAAACCATTTGCGTGCCATCGCCGGTTTGCCGCTGGGCAGTACGGCCAGGGTTGGTCACAGCGCCATGGTTAACTGCATTGGCCGCATGCCGGACAATGCACAGGTACTGCCGCTGGCCGATGTCCACGTGCATAATTACGGCAAGGCGGAGAAGCCGGGCCGCAAGGTGGGCCACGTGACGCTGCGCAGCCGTGATGCCGAACAACTGCAGCAGTCCATTGCCGGTGTGCGGAGCCTGCTGGGTAGCCTGTAATTTTTCAGGGTAAGCGCCATGTTGAAGAAAATCCCTGTTCCCCGCGTCATTATGGGTATGTATATCCATGAACTCTGCGGTTCCTGGATGGATCACCCGTTCTGGAAAAGCGGTTTTTTGCTGCAGGACCCGCATGATCTTGAACGTTTGCAGTCCAGCTCGGTCACCGAAGTCTGGATTGATGTGTCCAAGGGCCTGGACGATGTTGAAGGTGAAACGCCCGAGCAGGCGGTCGAGCGCGGCGAGCGGGTTTTGCAAGAAATTGCTACCCAGCCGG
>CAZVDA010000101.1:4822-8038 GCA_964625365.1 uncultured Thiopseudomonas sp.
GAGCAGGCGGTCGAGCGCGGCGAGCGGGTTTTGCAAGAAATTGCTACCCAGCCGGTACGCGAAAACATTGCCGACGAGCTGCGTCGTGCTGCCAAAATCTGCGAACGCAGCAAGGATGCCGTAGTCAGCATGTTCAACGAAGTGCGTATGGGGCAGATGCTCAACACCGAGCAGACCCAGCGGGTGGTGAGCGAAATTACCCAGTCGGTATTGCGCCACCCCAACGCATTGCTCAGCATTGTGCGGGTTAAGCAGGCAGACGAATACACCTATATGCATTCGGTGGCGGTCAGCGCCCTGATGATTGCCCTGGCCCGTCAGCTGGGTTTCGAGAATGACGAGGTGCACGAGGCGGGAATGGCAGGTTTGCTGCACGATGTCGGCAAGATGGCGATTGATGACGGTATTCTCAACAAGCCTGGCAGCCTGACCGACAACGAGTTCGAGCAGATCAAGCGTCACCCCGAGTATGGTGTGCGTTACCTGCAAAAGGGTAGCGAACCGGTCAGCCGTGCGGTGCTGGAAGCCTGTTATTCGCACCATGAAAAAATGGACGGCAGCGGTTATCCGCGGGCTCTCAAGGGAGAGCAGATTAGCGTACTGTCGCGCATGACTGCTGTTTGTGACGTTTACGATGCGCTGACCTCCGATCGCCCCTATAAAAAAGGCTGGGGGCCGTCCGAAACCATTCAGCGCATGGCGCAATGGACCGGCCATTTTGACCCGCAAATTTTCCAGGCCTTTGTGCGCAGTGTCGGTATTTACCCGCTAGGCTCGCTGGTGCGCCTCAAGAGCGGTCGTCTGGCGGTGGTGATCGAGCAAAACGAAAAGTCCCTGCTGGTGCCCAAGGTCAAGGTGTTTTTCTCCACCAAGTCGGGCCTGCATATCGAGCGGGAGATCGTCAATCTGGCGGCTCCCCATTGCAACGATGCGATTGCCGCACGCGAACCCAGGGAAGCCTGGGACTTCAAGGATCTGGATGACCTGTGGCGCGAACAGTAATTTTTTAAAGCCGAGGCTTTCATGCAACCCTTTGTCATTGCTCCCTCCATTCTTTCTGCCGACTTTGCCCGCCTGGGCGAGGATGTTGACCGTGTGCTGGCTGCCGGTGCCGACTATGTCCACTTTGACGTAATGGACAACCACTATGTGCCCAACCTGACCATTGGCCCCATGGTGTGCAGTGCGCTGCGCAAGTATGGCGTCACCGCGCCCATCGACGTGCACCTGATGGTGCGTCCGGTGGACCGCATCATTGGCGACTTTATCGAGGCGGGTGCCAGCTACATCACCTTTCATCCGGAAGGCTCCGACCATATCGACCGCTCGCTGCAACTGATCAAGGACGGCGGCTGCAAGGCCGGCCTGGTGTTTAACCCGGCCACGCCGCTGGATGCGCTCAAGTATGTGATGGACAAGGTAGACATGGTGCTGCTGATGAGTGTCAACCCCGGTTTTGGCGGGCAGAAGTTCATCCCGGGCACGCTCGACAAGCTGCGCGAAGCCCGTGCACTGATAGATGCCAGTGGCCGTGATATTCGCCTGGAAATCGACGGCGGCGTCAATGTGCAGAATATCCGCGCCATTGCCGAAGCCGGTGCCGACACCTTTGTTGCCGGCTCGGCGATTTTTAATGCGCCGGACTATGCCGAGGTGATCCGCCAGATGCGTGCCGAACTGGCACAGGTGCGGGCGTGAAACACCTGCGCGGGCTGTTTGACGGCCAGCTGCCCCGGCTGGTGATGTTCGATCTGGACGGCACCCTGGTGGATTCGGTGCCTGATCTGGCGGCAGCCGTCGATGACATGTTGCAACAGCTAGGCCGCCCGCCCGCCGGTGTTGAGCGGGTACGCCAGTGGGTAGGCAACGGTGCGCTGGTACTGGTGCGCCGGGCACTGGCCGGCGGATTGGAGCATGCTGCTGTTGATGCCGGCGCAGCCGAGGCAGCGCTGGCGCTGTTCATGGAAGCGTACGCCCGCGCCCATGGCCACACAGTACGTTATCCGGGCGTGCTGGAATGTCTGGATGCGCTGCGTGCTGCCGGCGTACTGCTGGCGCTGATTACCAACAAACCACAACGTTTTATTCCGCAGTTGCTGCAGGAGCAGCAGCTTGAAGGCTATTTTGGCTGGATTATCGGCGGCGATACCCTGCCGCAGCAAAAACCCGATCCGGCTGCGTTGTTGCATGTGATGCAGCAGGCTGGCGTAACCGCGCAGTCGAGCCTGTTTATCGGCGACTCGCGCAATGACGTGCTGGCCGCCCGCGCCGCCGGAGTACCCTGTGTGGCGCTGACCTATGGCTACAACCATGGCGAAGATATTCGCCTGCAGCAGCCGGCGCTGGTGATTGACGACTTGCGCGAACTGCTCTAGTCCTGCGCTGCTGCCGGGTTCCCGACAGCCGGCGACACGGCAGCCAGCGGGTCATTGGCGCCCGTCACGGGCGGTAATGTTTTCCTGCAGTGAGGCACATTGTCCGCTTGCACACAGGTCTTTGCTGCGTTAAGGTTCTGCATCTGACACATCGGCCAAAGGCGCTTTCCAGTGACTTTACGCACTTCCGACTTTTGCACCACTCCCGCGATCTGGCATCGCTGGCGCCCCTGCGCCTGATTATTTCTTTGTCGCCGCTGGCGACCCTTCTCCTGTTGCGTACCCGTTTTCCCGTCACCTCTCATTGAGGCCTTTGTCATGACTCAAGAACACTTCCAGCAGCTGGCCGCCCGCGGTTTCAACCGTATTCCGGTATCCCGTACCACCCTGGCCGACTTTGACACCCCGCTGTCCATTTACCTGAAACTGGCCGATGCGCCCTGGTCCTATTTGCTGGAGTCGGTGCAGGGCGGTGAAAAGTGGGGCCGCTATTCCATCATCGGCCTGCCGTGCCGCACCCGTCTGCAGGTCAGTGGCGACCAGGTGCAGGTGATCCGTGACGGGCAGGTGATCGAGTCGCACCAGAGCGACAATCCGCTGGATTTTGTCGAGCAGTTCAAAAACCGTCTGAAAGTGGCCGATGTGCCCGGCCTGCCACGTTTCAATGGCGGTCTGGTCGGCTATTTTGGCTACGACAGCGTGCGCTATGCCATGCCGGAACTGGGCGATTGCCCGCAGCCGGACCCGCTGCAAACGCCGGATATTTTGTTGCTGCTGTCCGATGCGGTGGTGGTGTTCGACAACCTGGCCGGCAAGCTGCACCTGATTGTACTGGCCGATC
>CAZVDA010000102.1:0-8002 GCA_964625365.1 uncultured Thiopseudomonas sp.
GCCAGGTCGGCCAGGCGGGTGCGGGGAACCGCGATATTGGTAATCCCAAACATGACTGCATCCTTGTGATATGTGCCGTAAAAGAGCGTCACGATACGAGGTTCGGCCATGAGCATCAAGCCATCACCACAAACCTCCCGCACTATTCAGAAAGTCAACCCTGAACGCTTGCTGCGCAGCGTTGCCAGCTCCTGCGCCATCGAGGGTAAGCAAAGCGTGGCGGACATTGAGCGGCAGCTTAAACAACGCGACCCCCAGTTCAGTCACGTTTCACTGGCTTTCAGCTAGCACATCCCGCATCAGCCGTTCCATGTGGCTGGCTAGCCAGCGTTCATCATAGGCAAACCCGCTACGGCGACCACTGCTGATAAACAGACGCCCGACCAGCAGTCCCTTCTCTCCCAGCCGAACCTCCAGCTGACGATTCTCCCTGCCCATCAGAAACCCTCCAGTTCATCGCTTGACTCGGCCACCTGCACGCCATTCTTGGCAGCATCCTTCTTTTTATAGATACGTCTGCTTCCAGTCACCCGCCTGGGCAACTGCTCGCGCACCAGCTGCATGCCCAGCGGGTCCTGCTCGATGGCCAACAACTCCATGGCGGCATCCAGTCGGCCCAGCACATGCAGCGCACGCAAAAACGTGTGCAGTGCCGTGCCATGGTAGCCATCTTCCATGCGCCGCACCGTGCTGACCGAGGCATCCAGCCTGACCGCCAGGTCTTCCTGGCTCCAGCCTCGCAAACGACGGCCCGCTGAAATATCCGCGCCCATGCGCTGCAATGCGCGCCTGACAGGATTCGGCATGGATGGCATAGCTTTTTTACCCGAAGCCGTATTACTCATGGGGTGACCCTATTTGAATGACAAAACAAACAAATCGCTCATATATGATATGTGCAGGACAGAAAAAAATCCATCTTGCCCGACATCACCCTGTCAGACATGAAGCGCGACCAGTCCGTAATCCGGTCATTGCACAGGTGTTTCGCGTGCCAAGAAGCTGATCCAACGGCATTCAGCTCATGCACGCCGAATCCGCCCCGTCCTTGCAAAGCCCCTGCTGCCTGCACAGAATGCGCGGGATACTTTTCAGGACAAGGAACCCGCACCATGAACCCTTCTGCCCATTACGACACCCTGCTGCTGCCACGCTGGCTGGTGCCAGTGGAGCCTGCCGGCGTTGTGCTGGAAAACTACGCTCTGGCCATCCGCGGTGACAGCATTGCGCTGCTGGCACCGCGCGAGCGGGCGCTGAAATATAGCTACGGCCAGGTTGTGGAGCTGCCGGACAGCGTGCTGGTGCCCGGGCTGGTCAATGCCCATGGCCATGCGGCCATGAGCCTGTTTCGCGGCATGGCCGATGACCTGCCGCTGCACAGCTGGCTGCAGGATCATATCTGGCCGGCCGAGGCGCGCTGGGTCGGCGAGGACTTTGTGCGTGACGGCACCGACCTTGCGATTGCCGAGCAGTTGCTGGCCGGGGTGACCTGCTTTTCGGACATGTATTTTTATCCGGAGGTGGCCTGCCAGCAGGTGCATCACAGCGGCATCCGTGCACAAATCTGCATGCCGGTGGCGGATGCGCCCATGCCGGGCATCCGCAATGTCGATGAGGCGCTACGTCTGGGGCTGGCGCTGCATGACGATTTCAGGGTGCACCCGCGCATTGACCTGGCGTTTGGCCCGCATGCGCCCTATACGCTGGGTGACGAGGGCATGGCCAAACTGGCGGGTATGATTAACCAGATAGATATCGGCGTGCAGATGCACCTGCATGAAACGGCCCGCGAGGTCGAAGAAAGCCTGCAGCGTTACGGCAAACGGCCTTTGGCCCGGGTGGCCGGTCACGGCTTGCTGGGGCCGCAGTTTCAGGCGGTGCACATGACGCAGGTGGATGCCGCCGACCTCGAATTGCTGCTGGCCAACAATTGCAGTCTGGTGCACTGCCCGCAATCCAACCTCAAGCTGGCCAGTGGTTTTTGCCCGGTAGACCGGGTGTGGCAGGCGGGTATCAATGTGGCGCTGGGTACCGACGGTGCGGCCAGCAACAATACGCTGGACCTGTTGACCGAGATGCGTGTAGCGGCCTTGCTGGCCAAGGCCGTGTCGGGCAACGCCGGGGCACTCAATGCCCATCAGGCGCTGCGCATGGCTACGCTCAATGGTGCACGCGCACTGGGGCTGCAGGATAAAACCGGCTCTCTGGAAGCCGGCAAGCTGGCCGATCTGGTCAGCATCAACCTGTCGGCGCTGTCGGCCCAGCCAGTGTATGACCCCGTTTCACAGCTGGTGTATGCCTGTCACGGTGGTGCGGTGGAGCATGTCTGGGTAGGCGGCAAGCAACTGGTACACAACCGGCAGCTGCTGCGTATGGATGCCGAAGCCATCCGCGCCCGCGCCAGCCAGTGGCGTGCACGTATTCTGGCAGGCTAAAACGGCGTGATATCGTCAATATCGCCGAAATCCTGTGCAGCGCCGGCAGGTTCGGGCCGCTGCTGCGGCTGTGGCGTTTCGGCAGCCACCGCGCCGCTGAGGGCCTGTTCCATGGCTTTTTCAACGGCATCAATGCGTTCCTTGCAGATGTTGTAGGCGGTTACTGATTCGGTTACCAGGGTTAGCAGGTCGTCGATATTGGGTTCCTGCTGGCGGCGCAGGGTTTCGGCGTGTTGCTGCAGGGTCTGGTAAGCCTGTTTGAAGCTGGTGTTAGTCATGCTGTGGTTCTCCCTTGATGGCGACCACCTGCGCGTCGAGGCGGCCGTCCTTGAATTCGATTTCCAGTCGCTGGCCCGGCTGCACCGCTGTGGCGGAGCTGACCGGCCGGCCCTGTTGGTTGCGGATCAGGGCAAAGCCCCGGCCCAGGGTTTTGTCCGGCCCCTGCCCGGCTATTTCACGAAACAGTGCGGCACTCTGCCGGCGCGCCTCGCCCAGGCTGCGCCGTGCTTCGTGACTGATGCTGCCCAGATCCTGCCGGATGCCGGCGGCACACTCGCGGCTGTGCTGGCGGCCCAGTTGCAACAGGCTGTCCAGACTGGTGCGGCTCTGGCTGCGCGCAGCCTGCACCTGGCGGGCCGCCTCGTGCTGCACGGTAGATAGTTGTTCCTGCACCTGCTGGCGGCCATGGGCCAGCTCGCTGCGGCTCTGGCCAACAATGGCCTGCAGTTGCAGTTGTGAGCCGCTGCGTGCCGCACTCAGCATGGATTCGGCACGGCTGCGCACCTGGGCCAGCAGCATGGGTACCTGGCCATGGGCCACGTTGAGTTGCTGCTGGGCCTGTGCACGGGCCTGCTCCATAAACTGCTGGCTGTTGCGCCGGGCCTGCTGCACCTGGCCCAGTGCGCTCAGGCGCAGGTCGCCAAACCACTGGCCACTGTGCTGGCGTGCATCGGCCAGCACGCGGCGGGCACCCTGCTGCACCAGCGTGTGCTGCTGTTCCAGTTGCAGACGCCTGTGCTGCAGCGCACGTGTTGCCAGCGAGCGGGCCTGTTCAAAGGCATCGCGTGCTTCCCTTGCCCGCTGCACGATTCGTTGTTCGATGGCGACAATCACCTTGCTGGGTGTGTCATAACGGGCCTGTGCCACTTCGTCGGGCAGGGTACTGTCGCGCTCGTGGCCAATGCCGGTCAGTACCGGTATGTCCAGCATGCAGATGGCGCGGGCCAGCTCGTAATCGTTGAGCCAGGCCAGGTCATTGACCGCCCCGCCACCGCGAATGATCACCAGCGCATCCGGCTGCTGCCCCGCCTGGCGGCAAGCCTGCAGGCCCGACAGCAGGGCGCGGGCCAGCTCGCCGCCGGCACCCTCGCCCTGGAAGCGGCTGTGTACATAGGTAAAGCGGCACAGCCCGTATTGTTCCAGGCGCTGCGCCTCGGCACGAAAGTCGCCCAGCCCGGCGGCATTTTCCGGCGACAGCACCAGCACATGGTTGAAGTCCCAGGGCGGCGGCAACTGGCGGTTGGCGTCAAAAATGCCCTCTTGCTGCAGGCGCAGGCGAATCTGTTTTTTGCGGGCTTCCAGATCACCGAGACTGTAATCCGTATCTATGGCATCAATCTCCAGGCTCATCCCGAAGCGCTCGTGAAAGGCAGGGCGCGCCCGTACCAGCAGCTTGATGCCGGCCGCTACTTCAATGCCGGTGGCGCGGCTGAATTCGGGCAACAATTGCGCTGCCCGTGCCGCCCAGATCATGCCGCGTGCCTGCGCCAGCACCGCACCGGTGCCGTCGCGTTCAGCCAGCTCCAGATAAACATGGCCATTGCGGGCCTGTACGCCCGAAACCTCCACCAGCGTCCATACGCCCTGGGCAAAGCTGTGCTGCACCAGCGCCCGCACCCGCCCCATGAGCTGTGACAGGGGTACGCCGGTTATACCGGCTACCTCATAGGGTCCGGTATTTTCGGCCAGGGTCGCCGGCGTCTGCGCAGCAGCCACTGTGCCTTCGGGCAACCAGCGGGCAAAGGGCGCCAGCTCGGTGCCGCCGGGTACATACCACTTGCGCAGGCCTGCATTCCAGCGCGCGCCCAGCGCCTTGGCTTCGTTTTTTTCGGCGTAGCTGACATTCAGGATGACACTGTTCACGGGCACTCAACCGGTACGCGCCGGCAGGGCCGCGCAGGTGCGATATGGCCTGTCGGGCTGCAGGTAAAAATCATGCGTGGATCGCTCCGCGTTTTTGAAAGTGCCAATCCTACCTCAGTGCGGCCGGCAGGTCATTGCAGGCAAGGAGTAGCGGCCTGAACCTGACAACCAACCATGACGCGAACTGATCATTTATTATACAGTTTCTGCCGTTGGTCAGTTTTTTTCGCTAGCCGGCAAACAACCTGATACGGCGCGGCAAGCTGATTGCAGCGAGTGCCTGCAGCCTTTGCCAGACAAGGCATACAGGAAAGTGGCTCATGCAACAGGCAGTGCGGAAAAGCCTGCCATAAACAGGAAATCCTGCAAAATCCGGCGGTTGCAATATCCAGTCAGCTTCTTATGATAAAAATCAAGCCAAATGGATGAGTACGATGAAAACAAGCAATATGAGACATCTGGGTCGTTTCGATGCCGACCTGCGCATGAAAACCCAGCCCCAGGCAGACCTGCCCGATACCCGTATCGACAAATTTACCTTCTTCTCGGTGCTGGCGCTGCTATTTGCCGTACTGGTGCCGCTACTACTGTTTCCCGAACAGGGCGCGGACTGGGTGGCACAGGCAAAAACCTTTGTCACCGACACCTTTGGCGTGTTTTACCTGCTCATTGGTGTGCTGGCGGTAATGTTTGTGGTCTATATCGCTTTTTCCGACATCGGCAACATCAAGCTGGGACGCCCGGAAGAAGAAGTCGAGTTCAAAACCGGCTCCTGGGCGGCAATGATGTTTTGCGGCGGTATCGGTGCCAGCATCCTCTACTGGGGCATCATCGAGTGGGCCTACTATTATCAGGGGCCGCCCTTTGGCGTGGAGCCCGGATCGCCGGACGCCATCCGCTGGGCCACCACCTACGGCATTTTTCACTGGGGCCCGGTGGCCTGGGCCATCTATCTGCTGCCGGCAATTCCGATTGCCTACTTCGCCCATGTGCGCAACTCGCCACGCCTCAAGGTCAGCCAGAGCCTGATGCCGCTGCTGGGCGAAAAGCTGGTGATGAGCAACTGGGCCAAGGCGGTGGACGTGTTTTTTGTGTTCGGCATGATTGGCGGCGGTGCCACCACGCTAGGTCTGGCCTCGCCCATGGTTACCGAGGGTCTGCACCACCTGTTCGGCACGCCAGTCAACCTGTGGACGCAGCTGCTGGTGCTACTGGCCACTACCGTCATCTTTGCCTTTAGCGCCTTTCGTGGTCTCAAGGGCGGTATCCAGTTGCTGTCCAACATCAACTTCTATATGGCGCTGCTGTTTCTGGTCATTGTGTTTTTTGCCGGCCCCAGCCTGTTTATCCTCAACACCGGACTGGAAAGTCTGGGCCGCTCGCTAACCCAGATGTTCACCATGATGACCTGGACCGAGTCGCTGGGGCAGTTCACCGGACACGGCTTCAAGGAAACCAGTTTCCCCGCTGACTGGACCATTTTCTACTGGGCCTGGTGGCTGGTGTTTGCTCCGACGGTGGGGTTGTTCATTGCCAAGATTTCACGTGGCCGCACAATTCGTGAAATGGTGGTGGGATCGATTTTCTTCGGTTCGCTGGGTTGCGCGGTATTTTTCATCATCCTGGGCAACTACGGCCTGCACCTGCAGCTGACCGGCGAGCTGGATGTGGTGGCCGTACTCAACGAGCAAAGTCCGACGGCGGCCATTTTTGCCGTGCTGGGCACCCTGCCCATGAGCTGGCTGATGATGGCGCTGTTTACCCTGCTGGCGGTGATTTTTACCGCCACCACCTTTGACTCGATTTCCTACATTTTGGCCTCGGTGGTGCAGCGTGAGGTGGACGACGAACCGCATCGCTGGAACCGGCTGTTCTGGGCCTTTACCCTGTGCATCATGCCGGCGGTATTGATGTTTCTGGGCGGCTTGTCCACGCTGCAGACTGCTTCCATCTTTGCCGGTGCGCCGCTGTTGATCATCATGGTGCTGCTGATGGTATCTACCATCAAGGCGGCCAAGTACGACCTGCACTACCAGCCGGACTACAGCCTGAAAACCATTCACATTGAGGAGCTGCCCGAGTCGGCCCCGTGGGAAGAAGGCGAAACCTCGGAAGCGCCAGAAGGCTCGGTACTAGCCATGCAGGCCGGGTACGAAGAGCTGCGCCAGCAACAGGCAGACGACGAACAACCTGCCCCTGGCCCCGCTCGCTAGTGGCCTGTGCGGTTAGTTCGTTAGCTCAAGTTTGGATGGCTGAGGTTTCGAGGCAAGGCGCTGTGACGAGTCATAGCGGGGCTATGGCGAGGAACAGCAACGCAGCATCGGAGCCGCAGACGCCGAAGTTGACTAATGGAATTGACCAAACAGGCCACTAGGTGCCTCAGTTGCCAGCCTGTATCTGCTGCGCCTCGAAGCAGCAGACGAAGCGGCTGCCCTTGCCCGGTGTGCTGCTGATATCCAGCTGTGCGTTGTGGCGTAGCAGCACATGCTTGACGATGGCCAGCCCCAGTCCGGTGCCGCCGGTGGCCGTCACGCGGCTGGCATCGGGGCGGTAAAAGCGCTCGGTCAGGCGCGGCAGGTGATGAGCTGCAATACCCGGGCCGCTATCGGCAAACACCAGCCGGCCCTCACCATCCGGCTGGACCTGCCAGAGCACCTGGATCAGCGCATTCTGGCCGCTGTAATGCACGGCATTGGCCAGCAGGTTGCCAAAGGCACTGGCCAGCTCGCCCTCGTCACCAAGTAGGCGGAGTCCTGGCGGGATATCCAGCTGGATGCGCTGCTGTTTGTCCTGTGTCAGCAATTCAAGGCCGTCAGCCAGCCTCTGCACCAATCCGGCCACGGCTACCGGCTGCGGGTCATTACGGGTTTCGGTATTTTCCAGCCGCGACAGCAGCAGTAGATCGCGGATCAGCAACTCCATGCGCTCGCTCTGTGCCCCCATGTGCTGCAGGGCGCGGTGCACTGCGGTCTGCTCTGCGGGGATGCTGTCGCCCAGGGTTTCCAGATAGCCCTTGAAAACCGTGAGCGGGGTTTTCAGTTCATGGCTGACGTTGGCAACAAAGTCCTTGCGCATCTGTTCCAGCCGGTGCAGGCGGGTTACGTCGCGAATCAGGATCAGGTATTCGCCGGCCCCAAAGCGGGTGATGCTGTATTCCAGCATGCGCTCCTTGCCGGTGGGCGCTGGCAGGCACAGGGGCTGGCTGAAATCGCCGCCCTGCAGGTATTCGCCCAGCGCCGGGTGACGCACCAGATTGGTCAGCGCCTGGCCCCGGTCACTGGCCATGCGCAGACCCAGCGCCTGGGCGGCGGCCTGGTTCCAGGTTTCCAGCTGCTGGCGGCGGTCCAGCACCACCACGCCGTCGCGCAGTGCCGACATGGAATTTTCGGTACGGCGGATCAGCTGGCCCAGCTCGTCGCGGGCCA
>CAZVDA010000103.1:0-8000 GCA_964625365.1 uncultured Thiopseudomonas sp.
CCAATGGTGTTCCCACTTTCAAGGTTCAGCTGGGCTCCCATCAGGGCAACCTGGCGTTACAGGTACTGGGGCCGGTCGAACGGCCACGCTGAATAAACAGGCAGACTCAAGATGACAGACGAAAACGAAGACGTTACTACCGAAGAACAGGCACTGGCCGACGAGTGGGCTGCAGCCCTGGCCGAGGCCGGCGACTCCAGCCAGGACGATATTGACGCCATGCTGGCCCAGGCCGGCCCCGCGCTGGCGCCCATGCAGTCGTTTGACCAGTCTCCGGCTGAGCAGGTCCAGCCCACCGGCGGCATGGACGGCCCCAACCTGGATGTGATTCTCGACATTCCGGTAACCATTTCCATGGAAGTCGGCAGCACCGACATTACCATCCGCAACCTGTTGCAGCTCAACCAGGGTTCGGTGGTGGAGCTGGACCGTCTGGCCGGCGAGCCGCTGGACGTGCTGGTCAACGGCACGCTGATTGCCCATGGTGAAGTGGTGGTGGTCAACGAAAAGTTCGGCATCCGCCTAACCGACGTGATCAGTACCAGCGAGCGCATTAAGCGCTTGCGTTAAGGCTGCCGGAGCTGCCCATGAAACCGATCCTGCTTCCATTCTGGCTGACGCTGCTGCCGGCAACGGCTCTTGCCGAGCAAGGCCCGCCGGCGCAACAGGCACTGGCACCGGCTGCTGCAAGCCTGGGGCAGAGCGCAGTAACCACCGATGTGGGCGGCCAGGTCATTCAGCTGCTGTTTGGCCTGCTGCTGGTTATCGGGCTGATTTTCCTGCTGGCCTGGCTGGCACGGCGCGTGCAACAGCAGGTGCCGGCCGGCGGACGCAACGACAGCATCCAGCTGCTGGCTACCCGGCCGCTGGGGCCGCGCGAGCGCCTGTTGCTGGTTCAGGTCGGCAAGGAGCAGGTGTTGCTGGGCCTGACGCCGGGCAGTATCGAAACCCTGCACGTTCTGCAGGAGCCGGTTGAAATTGCCGCCACCGAGACGCCTGTGGCTGGCGAGTTTGCGCGGCGCCTGCGCCAGGTTTTGCAACACAACCGCACCCACGACAAGGAATCCTGATGACTCGCTGGCTACGCATCCTGTTTTTGCTAGGTGGCGGGCTGCTGGCCACCTGTGGCCATGCCGCCGAAGGCAATCCACTGGCCATCTCCGCCATCACCCTGACCACCGACGCCCAGGGCCAGCAGGAATACACGGTCAGCCTGCAAATCCTGCTGATCATGACCGCGCTGGGCTTTATTCCCGCGTTTGTCATGTTAATGACCAGTTTTACCCGTATCATCATCGTCTTTTCCATCATGCGCCAGGCGCTGGGCCTGCAGCAGACGCCGTCCAACCAGATTCTGCTTGGGCTGGCCATGTTTCTCACCATCTTTGTCATGACGCCAGTGTTTGACCGCATCAACCAGGACGCCCTGCAGCCCTACATGAGCGAGCAGATCAGCGCACAGGAAGCCTTGAACCGTGCCGAAGGCCCCATCAAGAACTTTATGCTGGCACAAACCCGCCAGACCGACCTTGAGCTGTTTATCCGCATTGCCAAGCGCACCGACATTGAGTCGCCGGAAGCCACGCCGCTGACCATCCTGATTCCGGCCTTTGTGACGTCCGAGCTGAAAACCGCGTTCCAGATCGGCTTTATGATCTTCATTCCGTTCCTGATTGTTGACGTGGTGGTGGCCAGTATCCTGATGTCGATGGGCATGATGATGCTGTCACCGCTGATTATTTCGTTGCCGTTCAAAATCATGCTGTTTGTACTGGTGGACGGCTGGACGCTGATTATCGGCACCCTGGCCAACAGTTTCGGCACGCTTTAGGGAGCTTGCACCATGACACCCGAAATCGCGGTAGACCTGTTTCGTGAAAGCCTGTGGCTAATGGCCATGGGCGTGGCGGTGGTCATTACCCCGAGCCTGATCATTGGCCTGTTTGTGGCCATGTTCCAGGCTGCCACCCAGATCAACGAACAAACCCTGAGCTTTCTGCCACGCCTGCTGGTCAGCTTTATTACGCTGATGGTGATGGGCCCCTGGCTGGTGGCACGCTGGCTTGATTTCACCAACAAGCTGATGGAAAGCATTCCATACCTGATCGGGTAGGGCACGTTCATGGTCGAGCTTAGCGGTGCGGAGATTGGCGGCTGGATCAGCAGTTTTTTGCTGCCGCTGTTTCGCATTGCCAGCCTGTTGATGGTCATGCCGGTGATCGGCACCCAGATGGTGTCAACGCGCATCCGCCTGTACATGGCGCTGGCCATTACCCTGGCGCTGGCTCCGGTGCTGCCGCCCATGCCGCAACTGGAAGCACTCAGCCTGCAGGCCATCCTGCTGATTGGCGAGCAAATCCTGATCGGTGCCCTGCTGGGCTTTTCGCTGCAACTGCTGTTTCACGTCTTTGTATTTACCGGCCAGCTGGTGTCGATGCAGATGGGGCTGGGTTTTGCCTCCATGGCCGACCCGGCCACCGGCGTATCGGTGCCGGTACTGGGCCAGTTTTTGCTGATGCTGGTCACTCTGCTGTTTTTGTCCATGAATGGCCACCTGGTGACCTTTGAAGTGCTGGCAGAAAGCTTTGTTACCCTGCCGGTGGGTGCGGGTTTGCCGCTGGACAACTTCGCCCTGCTGGCCGGTCGCCTGACCTGGGTGATTGGTGCGGCGCTGTTACTGGCGCTGCCGGCAATCAGTGCACTGCTGGTGATCAATATCGCCTTTGGCGTGATGACCCGCGCCGCGCCGCAACTCAACATCTTTACCATCGGCTTTCCGATGACGCTGATCTTCGGCATGATCATTTTCTGGATTTCCACCGCCGATGTGCTGGCGCATTTTGAGCGCATGACCACCGAAACCCTGTTGCTGATGCGTGCGCTGGTACGCGCCTGACCAGGAGAGCAAGGCATGGCCGAAAACGAAAACGGCGCGGAAAAGAGCGAAGAACCCACCGCCAAACGCAAACAGCAGGCCCGAGAAAAGGGCGAGATTGCCCGTTCGCGCGAGCTCAATACCCTGGCCATTCTGCTCGGCGGTACCGGTGGTATGCTGATGTTTGGTGCCGGACTGGGCATCAAAATTCTGGAGATCATGCAGCAGAACTTCGACCTTCCCCGCGAGCTGCTATACAGCGAGCGCCATATGGCGCTGCATTTGCTGTATGCCGCCAAAACCGCTGCCGAGGGCATCTGGCCGCTGTTTTTAATTCTGCTGATAGCCGCCATTATCGGTCCTGTTGCGCTGGGCGGTTTTCTGTTCACCATGGAGCCGCTAACGCCCAAGTTCAGCCGGCTTAATCCGCTGTCCGGCCTCAAGCGCATGTTTTCGGTCAAATCACTGGTCGAGCTGGTCAAGTCGCTGGCGAAGTTTCTGGTGGTGCTGATGGTGGCGCTGTTTGTGCTGGCACGCGCCCAGGACGGGCTGTTCGCCCTGGCCCATCAACCGCTGGAATACGCGATCCTGTCTGCCATACAAACCATAGGCTGGTGCTCGCTGTGGCTGGCCTGCGCCATGATCCTGATCGCCGCGGTGGATATACCGTTTCAGCTGTGGGACAGCAACCAGAAACTGAAAATGACCAAGCAGGAAGTCAAGGACGAGTACAAGGACAGCGAGGGCAAGCCGGAGGTCAAAGGCCGGATTCGGCGCATGCAGATGGAAATGGCGCAGCGGCGCATGATGGAGTCCGTACCGGACGCCGACGTGGTGATCACCAACCCCACGCACTTTTCCGTAGCGCTCAAATATGACGAACAGGGCAACCGCGCACCGGTGCTGCTGGCCAAGGGCAGCGATCATCTAGCTTTAAAAATTCGTGAAATTGCCGGCCAACACCAGATTATCGTGCTGGAATCACCGCCTCTGGCGCGGGCGCTGTATTACTCCACAGAACTGGATGAAGAGATCCCGGGCGGTCTGTACATGGCCGTAGCCCAGGTGCTGGCCTATGTCTACCAGTTGCGCCAGTTTCATGCCGGCAAGGGTAAAAGGCCCAAACCGCTGGGCGATATGCCGATTCCCGAGGATTTGCGCCGTGATGAATAAGCCGGGTTCAGGCGTGGTTCAGGCAGTGTCTGGCATCATGCTGAACTGCCTGTGGCGGTTGTCTGCTGATGAGGTCTGTTGTCCATGAAGCTTCTGGTTGTTGAAGACGAACCCTTGCTGCGCCATCACCTGCACACCCGTCTGGGCGAGGCTGGCCATGTGGTCAACGCGGTTGCCGATGCCGAGACGGCGCTGGCCTTGCAGCAGGACACACACCATGACCTGGCCATCATTGACCTGGGCCTGCCGGGCATGGACGGCATGACACTGATCCGCGAATTGCGCAGCGCAGGCCACACCCTGCCGGTACTGATCCTGACCGCACGCGGCAACTGGCAAAACAAGGTTGAAGGGCTGGCCGCCGGTGCCGACGACTATGTGGTCAAACCCTTTCAGTTTGAAGAGCTGGAGGCCCGCCTGAATGCTTTGTTGCGGCGCTCGTCGGGCTTTGTACAGCCCGTGGTCAGTGCCGGCCCGCTGGAGCTGGACCTGAACCGCAAGCAGGCCAGCATCCATAACGAAGCCTTGGCACTAACCGCTTACGAGTACCGCATTCTTGAATACCTGATGCTCAATCACCAGCAGGTAATCGCCAAGGAACGTCTGATGGAACAACTGTATCCGGGCGAGCAGGAACGTGACGCCAACGTCATCGAGGTACTGATGGGCCGGCTGCGCCGCAAACTGGAGGCAGGCGTAGGCTTTCGCCCCATCCAGACCGTGCGCGGGCAGGGTTATGTCTTTGACGAGCCGTGCCAGTGAAGCCCGCAGCACCCCGGCAGAGTTTTTCCCTGCGCACCCACCTGATGCTGGGCGCTGGTGGCATGGCGGTCGTATTTTTGCTGGGCCTGTATCCGGCCCTGCAGCAAATTTTTACCGGGGCGCTGGAGCAGGCCATCGAACAGCGCCTGGCCGCCGATGCCAGCGCGCTGGTATCGGCGGCACGGGTCGTGGATGGCCGGCTGCAGATGCCGCACAAACTGCCGGACGAAGAGTTTCCGGTGCTACCGGCACGCCAGCTGGGTTACATCTACGACAGTACCGGCAAGCTGCTATGGCACTCGCGCTCGGCGGCCGGCGTGACGCTGGATTATCAACCGCGTTACGATGGCCAAGGCCACGTATTTACCCGCACGCGCAGTGCGCAAGGCGACGACTATTTCCTGTATGACGTGGAAATTGACCTGCTGCGCGGCAACAGTGCGGCCTATAGCATCGTCACCCTGCAGCCGGTACGCGACTACCGCCAGCTTTATCGCAATCTCAAACACCAGCTGTATGGCTGGCTGGCCGGTTCGCTGTTTGTGTTGCTGGGTTTTCTCTGGCTGGGGCTGGGCTGGGGAACCCGCAGTCTGCAGCAGATTAGCCGCGAGCTGGACGAGGTGGAAACCGGCCAGCGCGACTCGCTGGGTGACCAGCATCCAGCAGAAGTACTTCGCCTGACCCGCACGCTCAACCGGCTGCTGGACAGCGAGCGACGCCAGGGCAGCAGGTACAAACATTCGCTGGATGATTTGGCGCACAGCCTGAAAACGCCCCTGGCAGTATTGCAGGGCGTGGGCGAGATGCTGGCCCGTCAGCCGGAAAACAGCGAACTGGCGCGAACCCTGCAAACCCAGGTCGGGCGAATGAGCCAGCAAGTGGACTACCAGCTGCAGCGAGCCAGCCTGCGTAAAAGCGGCCTGCTACGCCACAGCGAACCGCTGGCAGCAGTCATCCAGCCGGTACTGGATGCACTGGGCAAGGTCTATGCCGACAAACAGGTGCAGGTCGAGCTGTGTTATCCGGATGATTTCAGGGTGCCGCTGGAGCAGGCCGCGTTGTACGAAGTGCTCGGCAATCTGCTGGAAAACGCCTACCGGCTGTGCCTGGGCCGGATCAGGATCAGTGCGAACATCAACAAGGACTGTTGTGAGTTGCATATCGAGGATGATGGTCCGGGTGTTCCTGCCGGCCAGCGCGAGCGCATTTTGCAGCGCGGTGAGCGGCTGGATACGCAAAACCCCGGGCAGGGCATAGGCACTGCGGTGGTCAAGGATATTCTTGACAGTTACGACGGTCAGTTGCTGATTGAAGACTCCGCCCTAGGCGGTGCCAGCTTCCGGCTGCGCTTACCGCTCTACTAGCTTGCGCTCGACACTGCCGGTGAAGCGCAGCTCGCTGTTGCAGTATCGGCACAGGTAGCCGTTGCCACGCATGACCCGTGCATGCCGCTGGCCGCTTAGCCCGTGTTCGCGACAATCGCAGGCGTAGGCATACAGGGTTTTCCATACCGGAGGCAGCTCATAGCTATGGCAGCGCTGCGCCGGCAGGCCGAATACCACGGTCATGACCGACTGCCACTGCGGGCCGTGTGGCTCGATGCCACTACCATACACCTGGTGGGCCACCATATGGGCCACTTCGTGGGGGACGGTCTGCTGCAAAAAGTGTTCGCGGTTTTCCTGATACAGTTGCGCATTGAAACGCAGCAGGTTGCGTTGCAGGTGAGCGGTACCGGCTGCCTTGCCGCGCAGGGCAAAATTGACCTGTGGCCGGATAAAACCACGGGAAAAATAACGTTCGGCCTGTTGATAGCAGGCTTCAACCTTGTTCAATAAATCGGCGGGCATATCGGTTACCGGCAAGAAAACAGCGGGCAGTATAAGCCTGTCGGGCGTGCTGGCCAATGCTTTGTCTGCCAGGGACGTAGCCCGATAGTGACCGTTTTGTTGATCCAGTTCACCAAATTCGCGCAATTTTGGCGATTTTTTACATTAATATGTATCATTGACCGCCGGCGGCTCAATCTAGCTGTTGATTCTGGAGAATTCAGTGAAAGAACGTGCTTTGCAGTTGTTGAAGGTCATCGAAGCAGATATCGCCAATAACCGGCTGATTCTGCCTTCCCTGCCCGAAGTGGCGGTGCGCGTACGCCAGATGGTCAATAATCCGAACTGCAGCATACCCACGCTCGAACAGCAGATTATCAAGGATGCGGCCATGACGGCCCGCCTGCTCAAGGTGGCCAACAGTTCGGCCATGTCGCGCGGCACTACGGTGCGCTCGCTGCATCAGGCCATTCTTAACCTGGGCTTTGGGCTGGTGGGCTCGCTGGTTACCCAGATGGCCATTTTGCAGACCATGAGCCAAAGCCGCGATGTAGGCCGCCTGGAGGGCTTTGTTGCCAGTAGCCTGCGGGTCAGCTCGCTGTGCCACTCAATTGCCAGCCAGTTTCCGCACCTGGATGCCGAGCTGGCATCGCTGGGCGGCTTGTTGCACGATATCGGCAAGCTGCCGTTGCGCGAGTTTTTATATAAAAACCCCGAATTTACCGTAGACGAGCGCCTGCAGTTTGAGCTGATCCTGCACCCCTATGTGGGCGCTATCCTGCTCAAGCACTGGCAAATGGGCAGCGAGCTGGTAGAAATGGCCTTTTTTCACGAGCGTGTCATGCGCAAAAGCCCCGGCGAGCTGCCCGACTATGTCGATGTGGTGATCGCTGCCAACCTGATGCACTACGGTGTCGAACAGGGGCGCTACCACAAATATGGCGATGACTCCATTCCCGCGCTGCAAAAATGCATTCGCCAGGATCGTCTCGAACTGCTGGAAGGCACCATTGAACAGCGCATGGAAATGGCACTGGCGCTGATTGAAAACTGATACCCCGGCCTACTGTACCCGGCGCATGCTTTGCCGTAAGATCAGGTTCAAACATTTGTTTGAACTTTTTTCAGGGTACATGCATGGCGCAATCCGATACGGTAGAACGCATTCTCGATGCGGCTGAAAGCCTGTTTGCAGAAAAAGGCTTTGCTGAAACCTCGCTCCGCCAGATTACCGGCAAGGCCGGTGTCAACCTGGCAGCAGTCAATTACCACTTTGGCTCGAAAAAATCCCTGATCCAGGCGGTGTTCGCCCGGTTTCTTGATCCGTTCTGTGAAAGTATGGAGCAGGCACTGGAGCAGCG
>CAZVDA010000104.1:0-7869 GCA_964625365.1 uncultured Thiopseudomonas sp.
GGCCCTTTTTGTATTCTGGAACCATGCGTTCAGCGACGCGCTGAACGCCGTCAGCCCGCCTGCACCGGCTGGGTAGCAGCCCCGGAACGGGCCTTGCTGCGCCGTTGCCACAATGCAGCCAGACATGCCAGGGCAATACCCAGCAACACCACGGCCAGCAAGGGACGGTAGAACACCCAGGCCAGCGCAATGGTCAGCAGGCTCAACGGCAGGGCTACCAGGAAAGCAACTATCCCTGTCCCCATACCGATCAGCGTGCCAATCACCGGAACCACATCACCCAGCACCGACAGCGGTGCCATGATGGCGCGCAGTCCGGCATACATGAGTACAAAACCAGCCAGACGCAGCAGCCAGGCCGTCAGGCTGTTGTCACTCTGCGCCGACTCGAACATGGCATCCATACGCTGCTCGCCCGTGCGCAGCAACAGCAGGCTGCTGCCGTTGCGAGTACGGTACGGCAACAGGCTTTCGCCATCCTGACGCGCCACAATGCTGGCCTGCATGGCTGGCACATAGCTAAAACTGATGCGCAGGTCACCCACCTGCGGCTGCGCCGGATTATCCCCCAGGTAAAGCACGGTGCCCTGCACCTGATGCGGCCTGTCCAGCATGGCAAATTCCCTGCCGGACAAGTCCAGGCTCTGGTAGGCACTCAGGCTACGCACTTCGTTGCTGCGCAGCCTGAAAGCGCCCAGCCGCGCATCTTCAGCAACCTGTTGCAATGCGGAGTAGTCCATCTGTGCCGGGTTTTCGTGGCCCACCGGCTTCTGAAACGCGGATGAGTCCTCAAGGCGCGAGCCCCAGCCACGGCTATAACTATAAGTGGTCGTTGTGGTTTCACTGCCGCCCAGGTTTTTCTCGGTTTTGCTGGACGCCTGCTCCTGCCACTGAAATATCTCGACTTCGCGCCGGAACTGCAGGGCACCTTCAACCCCGACCTGCAGCTCATCATCCTGCAGACGCCCTGTGGAAGTGACCAGCCCGGTGCTGTATAGGAGTTTGCCGTTGTTGGCGGCATCCAGCCGGTCGGATGGCACCTCAATCGCCAGCGCTGCGGCCTCAAGCAGCGCCAGGTGTCTTTTTTGTGTACGACCTTCGTTCCACCATAGCAGCGGGAAGGCGGCGATAAACATCAAAATCCCGATCAGGATTCCCTTGAACGAGCCACCCAGGCGGCTACCCCAGGAACGGGTAGAGGTGACAGTATGTGTATCCGGCATGGCTAACTCCCTGACCGTTGCATAAGGACGCCCGCCAAGGTATCACAAAAAGCAGTGTATGGATGCCGGGTGATCAGGCTTCGTCCTGTTGCCGGCCTTCGGCAGCCACCCGCAACAGAAAACGGCGTACGGCACGGTATTCCTTGAGCCTGGCCAGATCATGCTCGTCCGGCTCGGGAATGCGTTTTACATTGAGGTTGTCGGCGTTGTCTGCCAGTTTGACCCTGAGCGCCAGCGGACTGGTTGCAGCACGCCGGGCGGCCTGCATACGGCTTTCGCCGGGCAGGCGACTGAGCAGTTGCACCGCCTCCAGCACATCGGAGGAAAACCCGGCCTCCTGCAGGTCCTGCAGGCTGACATCCGTATCCTCCAGCACATCATGCAGCAGGGCGGCCTGGCGCTCTTCGTCGGTCTCCAGTTTCAGCATCATCCGTAGCGGATGCAGCACATACGGCTCGCCACCCTTATCCCGCTGGCCCGCATGGGCCAGTGCGGCAATGACCAGTGCCCGTTCAAGATTACTCAAGCTGTGTCCCTTGATGGACGCAAGGCCGCTGTACGCCCCGCGCCTGCTGAAAATAAATTAATCCGCAACCCGCCATAAAAAACGGGACGCCATGCGTCCCGTTCTGATGAAACAGCCACTCAGCCCTGACGGACCGGCGTTTCAGGATACCAGGCATCCTGCAGCGGGCTGATCTCGACACTGGCCGGTTCGCTGCGGCCCTTGAGCCAGGCTTCAACGGCAGCACGCTGTTCGGCACTGACCGAACCGCGCTTGCCCAGGCACACCAGGGCGTAATCAGGACCGCCCAGCAGGCCAAGACCGTTACGCTCGATGGCTTCTACCACAAAGTCGGAAAAAAAGTCTTCGATTGCTTCGTCAGACAGGGTTTCAGGGTAAACAACCTGTACTTCAAAACCCAGTTCCTGGAATTCGTCAACACAGAGCTTTTTGCGCAAACGGCGCGAACGGTTTTTTGCCATGACAGCCTCCAATTTTCTAGGCGCGTAGTCTAACAGAGTTCGTACCTGCAAGCGGCACAATTTATCCACTGCGCCGCTTACTGCCGCATCCCCCGCCCGCTTTTCAGCAGCCGAATACTAAACACATACAGCGCCACCGCAGTGACCAGCATGAAGACAATGGCCGTTTGCGGCGAAATGTCGGAAACGCCCAGTATCCCGTAGCGAAAGGCGTTGACCATGTGCAGCACCGGGTTGACCAGCGATACTTTTTGCCAAAACTCGCCCAGCAGGCTGATCGAATAAAACACCCCGCCCAGATAGGTCAGTGGCGTCAGCACAAAAGCCGGAATGATGGATATATCATCAAAACTGCGGGCATACACGGCATTGATAAAGCCGCCCAGCGAAAACACGATAGCCGTCAGCGTAATCACCAGCACGGTTATGCCCGTGTGCTGCACCGACAGTTCGGTGAAGAACAGCGACAGCAGGGACACGATCAGCGCCACCAGCAGGCCGCGCATGACTCCACCCAGCATAAAGCCGATCAGTATGGTGTGCGATGACACCGGCGACACCAGCAGTTCCTCGATGGAACGCTGAAACTTGGCACTGAAAAAGCTGGATACCACGTTGCTGTAGGCATTGGTGATCACCGACATCATGATCAGGCCGGGTACGATGTACTGCATGTAACTGAATCCGCCCATCTCGCCAATGCGGCTGCCGATCAAGTTACCGAAGATCACAAAATACAGCACCATGGTGATGGCCGGCGGCAGCAGGGTTTGCGGCCAGATGCGTAAAAACCGGCGCCCTTCGCGCCAGGCAATGGTATGCAGCGCCACCAGGTTGGACTTGAACTCGCTATGCATGGCCGTGCTCTCCCTGCAGGTTTTTTTCCACCAGGGATACAAACAGCTCTTCGAGCCGGTTGGCCTTGTTGCGCATGCTGACCACCTCGACGCCCTGCTCATGCAACTGGGCAAACAGGCTGGTCAGGCCCACTGCCTTGTCCACCCGCACCTCCAGCGTACACTCGTCAACCTGGCTGAATTCATAGCCCTGCAAGTCCGGCAAGCGGTCCAGTGTGCGTTTGAGATCCAGGATAAAGGTTTCAACCTGCAGCTTGGTCAGCAAGGCGCGCATGCTGGTATTTTCAACAATCTGGCCATGGTCGATGATGGCAATGTTGCGACACAGCTGCTCCGCTTCTTCCAGATAATGGGTCGTCAGGATGATGGTGGTGCCTTCGGCATTCAGTTGCGTCAGGTACTCCCACATCGAGCGGCGCATCTCGATATCCACTCCGGCCGTCGGCTCGTCAAGGATCAGCAGGCGTGGCTGGTGCATCAGTGCACGGGCAATCATCAGTCGGCGTTTCATGCCACCGGACAGCATGCGTGACTGCGTGTGCCGCTTGTCCCACAGGTCCAGCTGGCGCAGCAACTGCTCTGCCCGCTCCTGCGCCTCGGCGCGGCGAATGCCGTAGTAGCCGGCCTGTACCAGCAGAATATTGATGGCCAGTTCAAACTGGTTGAAATTGAACTCCTGGGGCACTACACCAATGCAGCGCTTGAGCTGCAGGGGCGAGGTATCCAGGTCATGCCCGAAGACCTCAACCTTGCCCGCGCTCTTATTGACCAGCGTGGACAAAATACCGATGGTGGTGGACTTGCCGGCACCGTTGGGACCCAGCAACGCGAAAAAGTCGCCCTCGCGCACATCCAGGTCAATCCCCTTGAGGGCCTTGAAACCGTTGGCATAGGTTTTTTCCAGCCCGCGGATGGATAAAGCGTAACTCATGAAATAAAACTGCTCGAAGCGCTGACAGCGCCCGCCTTATAACGAATCGGATTCGGGATGCAGGGCAAAAGCACGGCCCCTGCTATAGATGACTGGATACTGCTCGTCGTCGCCGGCCTGCTCCAGCGCCCGCTCGACCAGCTGGTAATAATGGCTGCGCTGCAGCAAAACCCGCAGTCCGCGGCCCAGAGGAACACAGGGCAGCTGCTCGCCGTTACCCGCATCCACAAACTCCAGCGGATGCTGATCATCCAGTGTCAGCTGCTCGCCGGTATTGGTAAACAGCACCACCTCTTGATGGAGGCCTTCGCCCTGTATTTCAAGCGCCTGACTGACAAAAGGCAGCAATTCGACCTCGATGGAAAATTTTTCCACCGGCGATACCAGATAATAACGGCCCTGCTCCAGCCTCAGAATGCCGGCAAACAGCCTGACCAGCGCCTCGCGTGCCACCGGGCTGCCCTGATAGTGCCAGACGCCATCGCGGCTGATGCGCATGTCCAGCGCACCGCAATCAGGCGGGTTCCAGTCCAGTGCCACGCTGCCTGCTTCGGCAACCTGGGTGGCGATAGCCTGCAAGGCGTTTGCAGCGGCCATCAGTAAGTCCCCAGCCCTTGCAGGCGCCGGGCGTAATCGTGCATCGGTCTGCGCAGAAAGTCTTCCGGGCGGTTATCCCGCGACCTCAACAGCCCCGAGCGAACCGGGATGTGGGCGTTGTCCACCAGCCGCTGGCGCACCGGGTCATAAAGCATAAGCTGGATCACCGCCTGGTCGACCAGCATACGGTCTTCGGCCTGGGCCAGACGCAGGTAAAGCAGATAATCCGCCTGCTCCTGCAGGGCGTCGACAAAGGCTTCATCAAGTCCCAGCGGCACTGCCGAACGGCGCATACGCGGGAAGTACTCGACAAACGCCTTGTAGGTTTCCAGCGCCAGAATATTGGGCTCAACGTCATAGGGTTCACGGTCTACCGGCGGAAAATGGCTCTGCACGATATACACCAGGGCGTCGCGCTCGATGCGTATATTGTTGGCGCGCTCGATACGGTGGTGACTGAGCAGGCCGGCATCGGCCAGATGGTAGCGGCTCTCATAGGCCAGATCACTGGTTTTCATACAGCCCGTCAACACGAGCAGGAACAGCAATAGTACAGGCATGGTTACCTCCGGCGGCGTCAGGAATGGGTCAGCTGCATTCAATAAGCAGTTTGCAGGCCAGAACCTGCAGCCTGCTTATTTTTCCCGTTCCCTGCCCGTATCTTCACGACGCCGGCGGTTGCCCATGCGCACGCCCAGATCCATCAGGAACTGGAAAAAACCTTCCTGGTCTTCCAGCACAGCATTCCAGAAGGGCGAGTGATACAGCGCCACCGCGCCATGTACCAGCGCCCAGGCGGCACAGTAGTGGAAGTACGGCGGTACGTCTTCAAGCTTGCCTTCATTGATGCGGTCTTCAATCAGGCGGGTCAGACGTTCGAAGTTGGAGGCACGGATACTGTGCAGCTGCTCGACCATTTCAGGTGCCTGGTTGCCCTTGACGATGCGCTCCTCCAGCCGGTCAAACAGCCGGTAACGCTCGGGGTCGCCCATGCGAAAGGCAAAATAGGCCCGCGACAGGGCATCCTTGTCTTTGGCCACGCTATCGGACTGAAACAGCTGGTTCAGCTCGCGCTCGTAATCGAGCATCAAGCGCAAGTAGATTTCAGTCTTGGATTTGAAGTGCTTATAGATGGTGCCTTTGCCAATGCCCACCGCATCGGCAATCATTTCCACCGTAACGCTGTCTTCACCCTGCTCCAGAAACAGCTGCAGGGAGGTATCGAGGATTTCCTGCTCGCGGCGCCGAAATTCGCGAACTTTACGCGACTCTTTTTCCATAACAGGACTCCAGGGTCATTTTGAGTCAGCATTATGCATTTTTTACGCCAAAAAAACGAGCCGCCGTTTTATGACCGGATAGTAGATCGCGTACGCATCAGGAACCTTCAGTCGTACATCTGTTTTTTCTTCCACAGATCGTCTTCTTCAGACTCGCCCATGGACGCCGACAGCTCGCTGGCCTGGCTGGCCGCGTTCTGGTCATGCTCCATCACGATGGCATTGGTTTTCTGCAACAGGTTGTCGAACACCTGTAGGCGCTCGGTAAAAGGCTGCAGATTTTTTTGGCGCTTGATCAGCCCGACTGCCCGCTCAAACACCAGCCGGGCCTGGCGTGCCTGGCCACGCTGTAGATGGTTCTGGCCCGAGGCATGAAAGAAATCCAAGTACAGGTTGATCAATTGCTCTTGCAGATGAGCCAGCCACTGCCGGCCGGTATTGACAGGCACTGCGCCTTCCTGGATGGCCCGCTTGAGCTGGGCATGCAGGCTTTCCAGTTGAAAACGGATTTCCTTGACCTGCTCTTCGGAATGCAGACCCAGTTTTCCGGCGGGCAACTGATAGGCGGTACCAAGGGCAATGCGCTCGCGCAACTCTTCGGCACGCGCCTGCATTTTGGTGTTGCTGTCATCCAGCTTGAGCAGCTCGTTGATGAAGCCCAGCTCAAGGTCGTGCAGGCCCTGCTTGATGGTGGCGGTCAGGTATTGTGGTGGCAAGCCTTCCGAAAGGGAGCCCAGACGCAACTGGCGGTCAACCAGCTCGGAACGGCGACGGGCCTGTTCCAGCTTGTTTTTCTCGTACTGGCTGTTCAGATAGCCCAGGATTATCAGGGCAAAAACGCCGACAACCACCAGGGCAACAATAAAGGCAGGTGACATGAGTTCATCCTGTTCGTGACCGACTCGGGTTTGGGATGCGCCCGCCGGACAGGCAGCCGGCCTGCGTTTGCAGACCGGCCGGCATCAGGCCTTGAGCAGCCTGAGCACGTCTTCCAGCTCGGTGATCATCTGGCGGATCACCAGCTTGTAGCGGGTATTTTCGTCACCGCTCTGCTCTTTACTCAGCCGCTGGCGGGCACCGCCAATGGTAAAGCCCTGATCATACAGCAGGCTGCGGATCTGGCGAATCATCAAAACGTCATGGTGCTGGTAATACCGGCGGTTGCCGCGACGCTTGACCGGAGCCAGCTGCTCGAACTCCTGCTCCCAGTAACGCAGCACATGCGGCTTGACCGCACAGAGCTCGCTGACTTCGCCAATGGTGAAGTAACGCTTGCCGGGAATCGGCGGCAGTTCATTGTTATGGCTGGCTTCCAGCATGGCTTTCGACGCGCTCCCTCAGTTTCTGGCCTGGACGGAAAGTCACCACGCGCCTGGCGCTAATGGGGACTTCCTCGCCGGTTTTCGGGTTACGCCCCGGACGCTGACGTTTGTCACGCAACTCGAAGTTGCCGAATCCGGAGATTTTAACAGGCTCGTTATTTTCCAGAGACACACGAATTTCTTCAAAAAACAGGTCAACCAGTTCTTTGGCTTCCCGCTTGTTGAGGCCCAGCTCGAAAAACAGGTTTTCGGCCATGTCTGCCTTGGTTAACGCGCTCATGTATCACTTCCTTAGGGTTGCCCCGAAGCTGGTTTGTAAGGCTTGCAGCATCTGCTCAACGGTAGCGTTGATTTCATCGTCCGTTAGAGTGCGTGAAGGATGCTGCCAGGTCAAGCCCAGGGCCAGGCTTTTGCAGCCGGGTTCCACGCCCTGGCCCTGATACACATCAAACAGACGCAGATCATTCAGCCACTCGCCGGCCTGTGCCTTCATGCAACCGGTGATATCCGCCGCCGGCGTATCCGCCTTGACCACCAGCGCAAAGTCGCGGCGTACTTCAGGGAACTTCGACAACTCGCTGAACTGCGGCAGGCGGCCGGCAGTAGCTGCTTCCAGTTCCAGCTCGAACATGAATACACTTTGGTCGATATCCATGGCCGCTGCGGTTTGCG
>CAZVDA010000105.1:0-5197 GCA_964625365.1 uncultured Thiopseudomonas sp.
GCAACACATTTGACCATCAGCCCACTGAATAGCACTGACCTATCAACACACATACTCGAATTTAATAAAAAACATCTCCTAATGGCACAAAAAGTGGTTGACAATTGCTCGAATGTGGTATATACTATAGTAGAGATATTTGTAATTTCCTCCCCGAAAATATACCTACACAGTCAGTGGTTATAAGAAAGGATGGTGTAACAATATGTCAGTAGCGGAACAACTCAGAATCGTCGGAGAAACCGAAGCGAGCGTTATACGCTTCCCTATAAAACAGATTGAACCAGAGGAAAGCGATACAGACTTGGGGTTAGTGTTCAGCCAGGAGACGAAGTTATTCAAGGATGATCCGGACACAACGTCGCACGGTCGACCTAAGGCCAAGGCTGCAGAGCCTCTCCGCAGCTACGAGGACTACCGAAGGATCTGCGACATGTTCCTATCCAGGGGTCAGGTAAGGAACTACGCATTACTAACGACTGGGATAGCGACTGGGTTACGGATAAGTGATTTAGTAGGATTACGCTTTGGTGACTTCCTATCGGTGGACGGGGATACCCTCACATTCAGAGAGAGCCTAAACCTAACGGAGAAGAAGACCGGTAAAAAAACCAAGAGTGTTGAGGACGAGATTCTGATCACCCCTGCGATTAAGAAAGCAATCAAGGCTCTGGCTACCCACTACTACAAGAACGGCTACGGTTCTTACAAGGGATCCGGCAGAAGAGTATCGCTAGACGATTGGGTATTTGACAGCGAAAAGCCAAGAAACAAAAAAAATATAAAAAATAAAAAAGGTGAACTTATAAAAAATCCTTTATACGGGGAGTACGTCCTCAGCGAAGAATCGGCACACCGCATCATGAAAGACGCACAGCGAGAGTTAGAACTACCGATAAACCTCGGTTCTCATAGTATGAGAAATACGTTCTCCTCTCTGGCTTACGTTATAGCCAAACGGAACGAGAGCAAGAGCACAGCAGCATTAGAGAGTGTACAGATCCTTTTACGGCACAGCAGCCAACGTGACACAGCGAGATACCTAAAACTAACGAAACGGAACACAGCGAAGATTCGCAACGAAATCAGTCGGTTCTTACTTGGCGAAAGTGAGATCACCCACATAGAGGTCTAGGAACGAGGAACGTATTTTCTCTTTTTTAGGGGATAACGACTGAACGGAGGTGGTTCTATGCTTGGTTAGAGGTAGCCCGGGCAAACGCACACTACGTTGCGACCCGAAGTAAGTGTACCTTGAAAATTGAAGACAGAAAAATTACACTATGCAGATTATGCACTATTTATGTATATTATTACACTCACTAACGAAAGGGTATTTATTATATAGGGACAACGTTCAAAACCCGCATGGTTATTGGGGTTTAGAGAAAAGTTAGGAGGTAACTGCTCCTAAACCAGCAAATACAGGAGGTGGAACACGGTATAAAGATACATGTATGCGATGCAATCATGGGTACGGGAAAGACCAGTGCTGCGATAAATAAGATGAACTACGAGACTGGGAAGAAGTTTATTTTCTTGACGCAGACCATCGACGAGACCCACAGAATCCGCAAGGGGTGCTGGACGCGGGGGTTTAAGATTCCAAATAATTCAGAGGGGAGTAAGTTAAACCACCTACACACGTTATTGAAGGGTAAATGTAATATCGCTACGACACACGCGCTCTTCTATTACTACACAGAAGAAACGCTTGAGTACATAAGGAACGAGAATTACTGTTTGGTTCTGGATGAAGTTATAGACATAGTGAAATTCCTGGACGTTACAAATGATGATATAGTGAGTCTGATTGACGCTAGATTAGTGGAGGTGGAACCGGGGACGAATCGTGTCGTCTGGCTGAGAGACGGTTATTCGGGAGTGTGGAACCCGCTCAAAAGAGAAATTGACACCTCTTTTGTCACATACGAGGACGGTAGATTGCTAGTCTGGATGATGCCTATCGAGATGTTCGCGGCGTTCAAAGAAATACTTATTCTCACATACATGTTCAAAGCACAGTACCAATATTATTACTTTCAACTACATGGAATTGAAATTGAATACGTGGGCGTCAATAATGTGAACGGAAAATATTTATTTACAAGAGAGGTTACTCCTACAAAAATAAAACTCCCAACGATACACGTCGTAGAGGAGGACTCGCTAAATCATATAGGCGAGAACTATTACGCACTGTCTAGTAAGTGGCATAAAAATGAACGAGGAGATAGGACGGAGTTGATTCAGACGCTAAAGAACAACCTCTACAACTACTTCACCAACAAGGTCGAGGGTAGGAGCGAAGATCGTCTTTGGGCTTCTTACGAGTCTACGGAAAAGACTTTGCGGGGGAAGGGGTTCACGAAGCGCCACATCGCTTTTAATACACGGGCGACAAACGAATATTCCAATTGCGCGTACTTGGCTTATCTGGTAAACGTGTTCCCGCACGTTGATACACAAACCTACTTCGAGAGACGCGGGTTCGCAATAGACAGAGATGCCTTGGCAACATCTGACATGGTGCAATGGCTTTGGCGAAGTAGACTGCGGAAGGGGCAGGATGTATGGCTGTATCTTCCTAGCAGGAGAATGCGGGAACTACTATACAAGTGGATCGACGAGGTTAGTTTGAAGGAGATCTAAATGACAGAGAAAATCGTTACATACACTCTCACTCGCTCGGAGCGGGAAACCCACTACTACTACACAGACGGCGAGGAATCGATCTTCTGCGACACGACAATTCCCAAAGACATCCGTCGCTTGCAGTCTAGGGGCTGGGAGATGCTCTCCTGCGACAAGCGCACAGACGGCACTTTAGTAGCAGCACGATTCAGAGCACCCAGCAACTCACTCACGCCCCGTACATACGATCCAACCAAACCAAAGCGCGTGCTCTCCGAAGAACACAAGCAGAAACTCCTATCTTCACGCAAATCTCATTCTAATTAGAATCATATCTAAGCGTCCACGGTCAACCATGACCACTACTTAGGGCGCAAACTCAATATTCAAAATCAATTCAAAATAGAATACTTTTTAGTCCAAACCGACCGATTGCAAGAAAGGCGGTTAAAAATGAAATGAGGATTTTACTTTATGGATCGGAAATATACCTACCTAACGTGTCGTGGCTGCCAGTGGGAGGATGTTTGTGAATTTGACTGCCCGTGCGAAGATTGTGCACGGCACGACGAGACGGACGACGAGATCGATTACACGGTGATCCTTTTTGAGAACATGTATGAGTACGATCAGGTGATTGACGATTATACTGACGGTAATGACTGGATGTGATCAAAAATAAAGCAAAGGCAGTTTTATACCTACAAGTTCAAAACTTCGCGGCTCAAAGAGTTTAATTACGACGTTACACTTGACTTCAACCAAGCGAAGTTATCAAACGAGGTCATTGCGCTGGCGGACAACCAAGTGCTCAGGAGCATCCGCGACATACGCGGCAGGGACGATAACTTTGGCGAAATCGAGTATTTATACCGTGAGCGCGACAGAGTGAAGTCAGGCAAGGCTAGGGATGTGGCAGACCCCCAAAGCTACATCGCCGCGATCCAGAAGCAAATCGACGACAGTCTATTTATCCCAGAGTACATAACAATCGTAGTGGAGGACAAGAGTCACTACGAGCGCATATACGAGCACGGCGTTAAAATCAACGGGCACACATTCCGCAGGTTTAGCTGTTCTGCGGGTCAAGCACGCGCATCCACTGTCGTGCTGGTAGACGACGAGGTTGCAGATGAATTGCGCAGGAGAATCAACAACGGTCGTGACATGACGATACCGCTCGCCGCGAGCAAATTCAACGCATACTTCGGTCTTGCTACATCCGCAACGCACATTGTACGGGAGCCGCGATTCATCGTAATAAAAGACTTTGAGAACGAAAGCACGTTCACGGCAAACTTCGTCACGGAAACAGGTGCAGACGAGGACGACATTGTTGAGTACAGAGATGTAACGCTCGGCATGAACCGCGTAGACGGTATGGGGCTTATATCCCCCGCGCAAGCCCAGCGTTGGGCGGATGACATGGGTCTTGATTACCTCCCCGCGCAATGGATTGTCCGTCAGAGTTTTTTAAAGGGGATGCTCTGCACGTTTGATTTTCACCAATTCTGCGAGGAGATCAACGGCGGCAATTACATCGTAGAAACGATATACAAGGACGCAGATGGCGCGCCGATACTGGCAGACCTCCGGGAGTACGATGTAATTGTAACAGAGTCAATGTTCAAACTGTGGGATAGCTACCCAGACCTGCAAACATACATAGACCACTACCACGCAAACAAACTGTACTGGGGCGTCGCCCGCGCCGTACCAAAGGAAGACACAAACGTGCTCGGACTCAACTACCAGTTCATCCAAACGCTTAATTTGACGCAAGAGGATGTAGTTGATATATGCTCACAATTCGTCGATTGGTTGCAGGGTGTGTCTTACGAAAACGTTTATTATATGATGCTGTTTGTGCTGGGCGTCAAAAACACGCCGGAGAAGATCGCTGAATTTCTTCGTAGCGGCGATAATTACTGGCTCAAATCGCTTATCGTGAATCATAACGTCAAGGATGATAAATTCGTCCGCACGAAAATCCGCGACTTAATCCGCAAGCGCATTCATGATGGGTGTATGGGAAAAATCTTTGTCAACGGCAACTATCAAATGCTTGTATCTGACCCGTATGGGTTCATGCAACACGCATGCGGATTGCCTGTGACCGGGCTTTTACGAGAGGGCGAGTTCTACTCGGACTACTGGAACAAGCGCATGGTTAAGCGGGTAGACGCGATGCGCAGCCCTCTCACATACCGAAGCGAGCATGTCATCCTTAACCTACGCGACGATGACGAGGTGCGCAAATGGTACAAATACTGTTATTCCGGGATTATCCTGAACTACCATGGGCATGAGGTAGTGAACTTCGCAGGCGCAGACTTCGACGGTGACATTCTGGCGACGACTGATAACGCCACGATGATTAGGGGCGTGTACATAGATGAAAAGCCAGTTGTGTATGACGCGCCAAAGGCAAAGAAGAAGAATCTCGAAGATAGAGACTTGTATGTGTCCGACACATTCTCCTTTGGCTCAATCATCGGTTCAATTACAAATAAGGGGTCTAACGCATATGCGTTGTTGCCCAATCTTATAGATATGTATGGTA
>CAZVDA010000105.1:5297-7858 GCA_964625365.1 uncultured Thiopseudomonas sp.
ATCCCTACTATATGGACGAAGAACATGGCAAAGAACGATGACACTACGCAAGAAGATTGTTTTAATGCGTCGATACTACTAAACACAGCGCCATACTTCTTCAAATACAGATACCGTGACACTCGCCAGAAATACAACAAGTACGTCGATGAAAACAAGGCTAGTTGCCTGCAACGCTTCGGTATAAATCTAAATGATTTACTAAACGAAGCAAACCCGACGGAAGAGCAGAGCGTTTTTATTAAAAACTACTACACATACATGCCTGTGACTGTTAGCAAAAGCACAATGAATATGTTATGTGAGTATATTGAAAGCGTTGACTTCAAAATATCAAAGAAAATCAAAAGCCCTGCTGAATCGTTTGACTTTAGCATATACAAGAACAGAGATTATCCGTACACTTGTGATGAGTATGAAAATGTTGTGGCGATTATCCGCGCCGTAATGAAACGCTACTCGTCTAGTATTATCCTGAACGACGATGAGACCGGTGACGATGAGATATGGAACAGTCTTTCTATCGGAGAGGCGATTGAAGCGAGGCTGAATGCGGCATCCGTCAACAGATTTGTCGTAACGAACATTCTTGTAGACTATTTTTATGAAGAGCGTCCTAACTCGGACAAGTCTATTTTATGGGATGTTTGTGGGAGATACATCTGGAGAAACGTTAGAGATAAGTCGAGCGATGTGGTCTTGTTCCCTATGTCCGACGAAAACGGGAGTATAGCATATATGGGAGGTCGATACGAAGTAAGAGAGGTGGACATAAATGGCTAATATTGGCGTAAATTACAAATATTGCGAGAAGGACTACGCACGGCTCGTGTACGAAAAGGGTTTTCAAACAAAGCACATCCCCACTGAGTTGAAACTTGTGCTTTTACATATGCGTGACGAGATCGGCGTAGAGAGGGCTGGATTGAAGCAAGCACTGATAGATTTTTGTGCCGCCCACGACGAAGGCTTTAATCTTGCTGTGTGGTACAGGCGAATCAACGACGCGGTGAAGTACGCAACGGATAAGAAGAATCGACTCATAAACATAGACGAGATCTTAGTCTCCGATGGAGAAGCGCGCTACATTGATTCCCTGCCAGTAGAGCACGATTATAAGAAGCTATTCTTTACGTTCCTAGTGCAGATGAAACTAAACAAGACCGTATATGAGTTCAAAAACCAAACTGAGTACACGAGCACGTTTTTCAAAGGCGGGATCAAGCGTTACAACCAGATTAAAAAGATGGCCAACGTCCCTGCCAAGTTAGACATCAACGCTCATTTCATAAGAGATATGAGCGAGATTGGATACGTTGCAATTTATTACAACGGACTTATCAAACATAATTGGATGGATGATTGCAAGGAGTCTGGGGGCGCAGTCATTAGTGTGAAAGACTACGAAAACGTTGGAGTTTATTGGGACTACTACAAGAGTGTGAAGGGCGTCAAGTTATGCAAGGAGTGCCAGCAACCGTTTAAGGCGTCGCCACAATGCAAGACGTATTGCAAGAAGCACAAGGAATATTACAAGCAATTAGATCACAAAATAATCAATTGTGTAGATTGCGGTGATGCGTTCGTTGTACCGCCCAAGGCAAACAATAAGAAGAGATGTGACAAGTGCCAAGCATTACACAGAGAGAAATACATTAAGAGCAGGATTGGTGTACAAATCAAATAGAAAATAGGTATAGGGATAAACCCTTGATACTTCAATGGTTTATCCCGTTTTTCAAATTGTCTCATTATATGGAGGGGATATATGTCCCTTACTATTCATTTGAAAGGCTGATATGTAGTTGAAGCCAATAAGCAAAGAAGAGGCATTTGCACTTCGCAAGGAATTTCCAGACCTAAAGGTACCAAGAACATCAAGACAACGCTCACAGAGGGGTAGGTTCTTCGTAGAAGAAACTAAACGTGTGCTTGATTTTCTGAATGACTATTGGTCAAAAAGAATAACCGAGAGGTGGGAGTGACATGCCTGACATGGAAATCATGGGAATCGAAATACCAAAATATTTAGACAACCTACAACTTCCAGACCCGAATCTTCTAACTTACTACAAAAACCTTGAAAATAGGACTTTTTGGATTGATACAGAGATTGGAGACGACATCCTTGAAATCTCCAAGAAGATCATTGAGTTCAATCGTGCTGATAGGGATATACCTGTTGAGCAACGGACGCCAGTAAAAATCGCGATTCATACTCCCGGTGGTTTGCTCGATGCCACAATGAGTCTTATCGCCGTATGTGAATTGTCCAAGACGCCAATCTACACATTTAATTTTGGCATCGCAATGTCCGCTGGCCTTTTGATCTTGCTGGCTGGACATAAACGCTACTGCCTCCCCGGATCGAGAATAATGATTCATAGCGGGAGTGGTGGTGCGGCGGGAACTTTCGAGCAAGTCGAATCCGCGACAAACGATTACAAAAAGCTCATCGCACAAATGCGCGAGTATATAATTCGCCGGACAAATATTACTCCGCAGGTTTTGGGAAAAAGGAAAGCCAATGACTGGTATTTATACACCGAAGATCAGATCAA
>CAZVDA010000106.1:0-7748 GCA_964625365.1 uncultured Thiopseudomonas sp.
GAGCGGAGCAGGGCGATGTCGGGCAATACCTTTGGCAAACTTTTTACCGTTACCACCTCGGGCGAAAGCCATGGGCCGGGGCTGATGGCCATTGTCGATGGCTGCCCGCCGGGCTTGCCATTGAGCGCCGAAGACCTGCAGCGTGATCTGGACCGGCGCAAGCCTGGCACCAGCCGCCATACCACCCAGCGCCAGGAAGCCGACGAGGTAGAAATCCTCTCCGGCGTGTTTGAAGGCGTCACCACTGGCTGCCCGATTGGCCTGCTGATCCGCAACACCGACCAGCGCTCCAAAGACTATTCGGCGATTAAAGACCTGTTCCGCCCGGCCCATGCCGATTACGGCTATCACCACAAATATGGCCTGCGCGACTATCGCGGCGGCGGGCGCAGTTCAGCGCGGGAAACCGCCATGCGCGTGGCAGCGGGTGCCATTGCCAAACAATGGCTGGCCACGCAGGGCATTGTGATTCGTGGCTACATGAGCCAGCTGGGGCCGATAGAAATTCCTTTTGAAAGCTGGGACGAAGTGCCCAACAACGCTTTTTTTAGCCCTTGCTCGGGCAAAGTGCCCGAGCTGGAAGCCTATATGGACCAGCTGCGCCGTGACCAGGATTCGGTAGGTGCCAAAATCACCGTAGTGGCCGAAGGCGTGATGCCGGGACTGGGCGAGCCGATTTTTGACCGGCTGGATGCCGAGCTGGCCCATGCGCTGATGAGCATCAATGCGGTCAAGGGTGTGGAAATTGGCGACGGCTTTGCCAGTGTGGTCCAGCGCGGTACCGAACACCGAGACGAGATGACGCCGGAAGGCTTTTTGAGCAACCACGCCGGCGGCATTCTGGGTGGTATTTCCTCCGGCCAGCCGATTGTCGCGCACATTGCGCTCAAACCCACCTCCAGCATTACCGTGCCGGGCCGCACCATTACCGTGGATGGCGAGCCGGTCGAAATGATCACCAAGGGCCGTCATGATCCCTGCGTGGGCATTCGTGCCACGCCGATTGCCGAGGCGATGATGGCGCTGGTGCTGATGGATCACTGCCTGCGACATCGTGCACAGAATGCCGATGTGCGGGTGGCCACGCCGGTGCTGCCGCAACTGTAAGCCCGCTGTGTGACACGCCTTGTGCAGAGTTGCGGCATTGCCCTGTGTTGCATTTACCTGCAGCGCCCGATAACTGCTCCGTCATTCCGTGCGCAGTCGCGGAATCCAGAGGGCCGTGTATCCTGCGACTGCGCTTCGCTTCGTGCAGGATGACGGTTTCAAGGCATCACCCCATGCCGGGTGACGGGTTTAAGGTATCGCTTTGCGCGCCATGGCATCAGGTACGGCTTCAGCAGGAAATGTAGCACCATGCCTTATTGGCGATTGTCGAATTTCTATTTTTTCTACTTTGCACTGCTGGGGGCGACTGCGCCCTTTATGCCGTTGTATCTGGAACATCTGGGCTTTGCGCCGGCGCGGATTGGCGAGCTGCTGGCGTTGCCCATGCTGATGCGCTGTCTGGCCCCCAACCTGTGGGGCTGGATTGGCGACAAGACCGGCCAGCGGTTGCGCATTGTGCGCTGGGGCGCGGTATTGACGCTGGCCGGTTTCAGCCTGATTTTCATTCGCCAGGACTACGGCTGGCTGGCGCTGGTCATGCTGCTGCATGCGTTTTTCTGGCATGCCATCCTGCCGCAGTTTGAAGTCATCACCTTTGCCCACCTGAAAACGCAGCCGGAGCGTTATAGCCGTATCCGCCTGTGGGGTTCCATCGGTTTTATCGTGACCGTGGTGCTGATGGGGCATCTGTTCGAGCAGCAGGACATGGGCGGCTATCCGCTGCTGGTGTGCCTGGTCATGGCCGGTATCTGGCTTGCCAGTCTGGTCGTTCCGGCAGCGGATAGCCCGCCGCGTGGTGTTGCCGGCGATGGGCTGGGTCAGGTATTGCGCCAGCGGGCGGTGCCGGTTTTTTATCTGGGCGTATTGCTGGTACAGGTATCGCACGGCCCCTATTACAGTTTTTTGTCCATCTATCTGGGTGAACTGGGCTACGGGCGCGGCATGACCGGCTGGCTCTGGTCGCTGGGCGTGCTGGCAGAAATTTTGCTGTTTGTGTGGATGCCCGGCCTGCTTAAACGCTTTAGCGTGCGCCAGGTGCTGATTACCTGCCTGTTGCTGGCAGCGCTGCGCTGGTTCCTGCTGGGCGCACTGGCCGACAGCTTGCCATGGCTGCTGGCCATACAGTTGCTGCATGCGGCTACCTTTGGCGGTTGTCATGCCGCTTCCATGCAGTTTATCCAGCAAAGGTTTCCGCGTAGCCGGCAGGGCTCGGGACAGGCGCTCTATGTATCGCTGTCGGGCATGGGCGCGGCAGCGGGCGCACTCTATTCGGGCTACCTGTGGCAACCGGCCGGCCCCTTTGTTACCTTTGCCGTGGCCAGTGCGGTTGCCTTGCTGGCTGCCATACTGCTGTATTTCGGGCTGGACAGAACCGGCCATTGTTCAAGGACTACCTGATGACCCATCTGTGCATCTACCATTCAAGCAATCTTGTGCAGCCTGTTCGGTTGCTGAACCATGCCGACGACATTGCCGGCGAGCTGGCCGCCATTGGCGTGGACTTCACCCGGCAGCCGCTGTCCGGACGCTTTGACTGGGGCAGGGCGCAGGCCGATGTCCTCGCAGAACAGGAAGGCTGGATCGGACCGCTGCAGGAACAGTCCCCGCTGGAGGTTGTCGAGCTGGTCTGCATTGCCGAGGGTGATGCACAGGCCGCTGCCCGTCATGCGGGTACGCAGGCCGAGCATGTGCTGGCAGGGGATGAGTGGCGCTATTTTCTGGCCGGTCGCGCACGCATCAGCTTTCATGTGGACGGACATGTCTATGCCTTGCGCTGTAGCGGCGGTGACCAGCTGCATATTCCGGCGGGAGTAAAACGCTGGTTCGAGCTGGGTGACCAGCCGCGGGTGGCGTTTATCCGGCTGTGCCGGAGTATGGCAGAATGCTGGCCGCAACTGACCGGTGATCCAGTTGCCTCGGTCTGTCAGCCGTTTGAGGACTAATCCTGCTACGGCATAATCTGTTGCTGCAGCTCATGCCTGAATCCCAGCATAAAGCCCAGCTCGGCAGCCACAAACAGCGGGCCGATGGCCAGCCCCATGATATCGTCCAGAAAGGCCGGTTTGCGGCCTTCATAATGGTGGCCGACGAACTGGATAATCCAGCCGGCAACAAACAGGAACAGTCCCAGACCCAGCCAGCTGCCGGTTGCCAGCTGTGCCGCACCGGCGGCCAGCCAGAGTACCACGGCCAGTGTGACGCCCATCACCAGCCCGTAGCTAAGGTCCAGCAGCAGGTAGTAAACACTGGCGCAAATACCCACCAGCAGGGCCGGTGACAGCCAGAGCCCGCCACTGTGCATGCCGGGCCGCGAAAGCAGGATGGCAACCGCCAGTACAATCATCGGAATGCCGGCAAAATGGGTCAGTACATTGCGGCGGTCACGGTGATAGGCGGCATAGCTGGCTAGTTGCTGGGTGAGGGTTTTCATTGTTGTTGTGCCCCTGTACATGAGTGTTTGCCGATTCAAACAGTGACCGCAAGGTCAGGCAAGTTAGACGGAAGGCGCATACCGTCCGGCTTTGCCAATAACCTACCAGATTGCTTGGTCTTTATTTTTTCGGCGAAACTGCGTACACTGTCGGCATTCTTTCGAGGAGCCACCATGAGCGTTATTACCATTACCGAAGCTGCACAAACCTACCTGGCCGACCTGCTCGGCAAACAAAACACGCCGGGCATAGGCGTGCGTATTTTTATCACCCAGCCAGGTACCCAGTATGCGGAAACCTGCCTGGCCTATTGCAAGCCTGATGACCAGAATCCCGAAGACGAAGTGATCGGCTTTGCCGAGTTTACCGCCTGGATTGACCGCCCCAGCATCCCGTTTCTGGAAGATGCCGTGGTGGACTTTGCCACTGACCGCATGGGCGGACAGCTGACCATCAAGGCCCCCAACGCCAAACTGCCGATGGTCAACGAAGATAGCCCGCTGGAAGACAAGGTTAATTATTACCTGCAGACCGAAATCAATCCCGGGCTGGCCAGCCATGGTGGCCAGGTTAGTCTGGTGGATATTGACAGCGGCATCGCCATCCTGCGTTTTGGCGGCGGCTGCCAGGGCTGCGGCCAGGCCGACCTGACCCTGAAGGAAGGCATCGAGCGTACCCTGTGCGAGCGTATCCCCGAAATCAAGGGCGTGCGGGACGTCACCGACCATACTTACCGGGAGAATGCCTATTACCGTTAAGGCAGCCGGTTGTTGATCCTGGACAGGAAGCCTTCTTTTCCTTATTAAATAAGTATTTACCTTGGCAGAAAACTGTGCAAGGATTTAGCGTGTTTCAAACACGACTTACCTTTAACAAGGGGGCATGGAATGACAAAATCAGAGCTTGTTGAGCGTCTTGCCAGTAGGTATGACCAGTTGTCGGTGCGTGATATAGAGCTGGCGGTAAAAAGCCTGCTTGAGCAGATGACGGAAACCCTGGCTGAAGGCCGCCGTATCGAGGTGCGCGGGTTTGGCAGTTTTAATCTTAACTATCGTGCGCCGCGCACCGGTCGCAATCCAAAGACGGGTGAGCCGGTAGAGCTGGCGGCCAAGTACGTGCCGCATTTCAAGCCTGGCAAGGAACTGCGTGACCGGGTCAATGGCGACGCCTGAACAGCTCTGCCCTGAGTGGCAGGGTATCAAGGGGAGAAACAATGCGAAAAATCAAACGTGCCTTTATTGCGCTGATATGCCTGCTGCTGGCAGCGGTAGTGTTGCTGTTTACGCTGGAAAACCGGCAGCAGGTTGAGCTGTCGTTTCTAGGCCTGACCAGTCCGGCTATTCCGCAGGCGCTGGCCGTGCTGGTGGCTTTTGTAGCCGGTGCTTTTTTTGCCGGCCTTACGTTCTGGCTGCCGCTGGGCAATGCCCGGCGCAAGAATGCCCGGCAAGCCAGGCAGCTGGCCAGACTGCAGGACGAGCTGAAGTCGGCCCGGCAATCGCCAGCAGGCAAAGAGCTGGCAGTGGCAACAGACAACGCTGCCTGATTTGGGCAGAGAATCAAAAACGGCGGGCAGCCTGCATGGCCCCGCCGTTTTTTATTGCCCGGGGTTCAGGTCGGACTGGAGCGGCCGGTCATCTCGCGTGCCATCTGGGTTGCGTAGTTGTCGGTCATGCCGCCGATGTAGTCAATCACCCGCAGGAACGACTGATAAAGGGTCCAGTCTTTTTGCGGGGCGCTGTTGCCCAGCAGGTCAAAAATACGCTGGTTCTTGAAGGTCAGC
The DNA here is from genome assembly GCA_964625365.1 of uncultured Thiopseudomonas sp. Taxonomy (GTDB): domain Bacteria; phylum Pseudomonadota; class Gammaproteobacteria; order Pseudomonadales; family Pseudomonadaceae; genus Thiopseudomonas. The sequence goes on from CAZVDA010000106.1 coordinate 5,320, forward strand.
GGCTGGCCGCTGTGAAACTCTACCACCGCGCCGCAAAAGGCGTTGAGCAGGATTTCAAGCGTGGTATAGGCACCGATTTCGTGCAGTGTCTTGCGCTTGTCCTGAAAGATTTTTTCGCGGGCCAGCTGCTTGGCCTTGAGGATGCAGGAACGGGCCGGGTCGCGCATGTGATGCACCAGATCGCCGGGCAACTTGCCGGCCAGCAGCAGTTCCTGCTGTTCGGTAAAGGCGTGGGCCGCAGCGCGGGTCAGGTGCTCGATGGCCTTGCCGCGCAAAATGGCCAGCTTGCGGCGGCGCGAGTCTTTGGGGCCCAGCTGGCGGTAGGTTTCCGGCAAGTCGCTGCCCACCAGGTCTAGCAGTAGTTGTTCAACTTCGCTGTAATCCAGCAGGTCCATTTCTACGCCGTCTTCCAGGTCAATCAGGCCGTAGCAGATGTCGTCTGCAGCCTCGACCAGATACACCAGCGGATGGCGTGCCCAGCGCTGCGGGTCCAGCTGTGGCAGGCCCAGCTTTTCGGTGATGGCTTCCAGTTGCGACAGCTCGCTTTGGTAACAGCCAAACTTGTTTAATTTGAACAGTCCGTGGCTGGCGTAGTCGGCTGTCCAGGGATACTTGAGAAAGGCGCCAAGCGTGGCGTAGGTCAGGCGCATGCCACCGTCAAACTGGTGATATTCCAGCTGGGTCAGCACACGAAAGCCCTGTGCATTGCCTTCAAAATTGAGGAAGTCCTGTTGTTGCGCCTCGGTCATGTCATCCAGCCAGCCCCTGGCCTGCGCCTGGCGGAACCAGTGGCAGATGGCGTCTTCGCCGGAATGCCCGAAAGGCGGGTTACCGATATCGTGGGCCAGACAGGCGGACTGCACGATCATGCCCAGGTCGCTAGGCTCGCTCCAGACCGGCAGTTCTTCGCGCAGCATGTCGGCTACCAGCATGCCCAGCGAACGGCCTACACAGCTGACTTCCAGCGAGTGGGTGAGGCGGGTATGGATCAGGTCGTTGCTGGAAACTGGATGCACCTGGGTTTTACGGCCCAGCCGGCGAAAGGCACCGGAAAAGATGACCCGGTCATGATCCTTGTGAAAGGGGCTGCGGCCAATTTCATCCGGGCTGTGGCTGGTTTTGCCCAGGCGTTCGCGGGTCAGTAACTGATGCCAGTCCATAGAAAATTCCTTGGGAGAGGGGAGGCTGATTGTAGGCAGGGCCGTGCCGGCCGGCAAGCCTGCCCTGAAACGCACAAACCCGCCAGAAGGCGGGTTTGTGGTTCTCCGGATGTGAATTACATCAGAGGAATGGTGTAGCTGACGATCAGACGGTTTTCGTCGACCTTGCCCACGCTGATGTCAGAGCGGACAGTAGCGTTACGCCACTTGATGCCCAGACCTTTCAGTGCGCCGTCCTGGAATACGTAACCGATATCGGTATCGCGTTCCCACTCGGAACCACGGGACTGGTTGGCACCCATGTAGATGTTGGTACCGCGAATGTAGCGGGTCATCAGGGTCAGGCCGGGTACGCCAACACTGGCGAAGTCGTGGATGAAGCGGGCTTGCCAGGTTTTTTCGTCGGTTGCGGCAAAGTCACGAACCTGAACGTAGTTGGTCAGGAACGGGTCGGTTTCAGCCAGGTAGGCGTAACCAGTGTCGCCGGACATTTTCTGGTAACCCAGAGCGAAATTGCTGTAACCCAGCTTGTAACTTACGAGAGCGGAAATGGCTTTGTTGTCGATACCGCTCTTGCCGTCTTCCTTGGTTTTGGCGTAGCGCAGGTCGGCAGTCAGAGCCTGGTTGTCGGCAATCTGATAGGTGTAAACACCGTTCAGGATATGCTGCTTGTATACGTCATGCAGTTTGCCGAAGTGGTAAGCAGTTTTCAGACCGCTGTCACCCCATACATAGTTGGCACCAGCAAAGTCAAATTTGCTGCTCAGGCCACGGTTAGTGCGTGTTGAGTTGCGATGCAGAGGTTTTTTGACAAAACCGGTATTTTGGGCGACCCATGGATACAGGGGTTCGTTGTTGGTGGAGTTGCGCTGATTGACGCGACCCAGACGACCCACATCCAGAGTCAGGTTCTTGATTTCCTGGCTGTTGATGTGTACGCCAGTGAAAGTCTGTGGCAGCAGGCGGGCATCGCCGGAAGAAACGCTTGGCAGCTTGGGCATCAGAGTGCCGGCTTTCAGTACGGTATCGGAAATTTTGGCTTTAAAAGTGGCACCCAGTTCGCCGTAGCTGTCCGGAATATGGCCAGATGCAGCGCCTTTATAAGTGCGATCCTTGGGCAGCAGGATAGCAGTGCCAGCAGTGCCACGGCCGCCGTCCAGTTTAAAACCGGCGAAGCCCATGAAATCAAGGCCAACACCAACAGTACCTTCGGTAAAGCCGGATTCGTAGCGGAACAGGAAGCCCTGCGCCCACTCTTCAGCTTTGCTT
>CAZVDA010000107.1:0-7730 GCA_964625365.1 uncultured Thiopseudomonas sp.
GCAGGTGCCAAAGCAGATCATCCATGGCGGCCTGCTGTGCATCATCGCTGCACAGCACGAATACCGGCAGGCCGGCTTGCCAGGCACGCCGCACCAGCCGACAGGCCAGCTGCAGGCGGGCCTGCGGCTGGCTGTCGGGACTTACATAAAAATCAATGCGCACCGGCCTGGTCCAGCAGGAAACGGGTCAGCAGGGGCACCGGACGACCGGTGGCGCCTTTTTCCTTGCCGCCGCTGATCCAGGCGGTACCGGCAATGTCCAGGTGCGCCCATGGATAGTCCTTGGTAAAACGCGACAGGAAGCAGCCGGCGGTGATGGTGCCGGCCTTGGGGCCGCCGATGTTGGCCATGTCGGCAAAGGGGCTGTCGAGCTGTTCCTGGTAGTCGTCAAACAGCGGCAGTTGCCAGGCGATGTCTCCGGCCTGCTTGCCGGCGGCCAACAGCTGGCCGATCAGTTCGTCGTTGTTGCCCATCAGGCCGCTGGTCTTGTCACCCAGGGCGACAATGCAGGCGCCGGTCAGGGTGGCGATATTGACCACGGATTTGGGATTGAAGCGCTTGACGTAGGTCAGGGCATCGCAGAGCACCAGCCGGCCTTCAGCGTCGGTGTTGAGGATTTCGATGGTCTGGCCGCTCATGCTGGTAACAATGTCGCCGGGACGGCTGGCACCGCCGCTGGGCATGTTTTCAGCGCAGGTCAGCACGCCAATCAGGTTGATTGGCAGCTTCAGCTGCAGGGCAGCGGTCATTACGCCCAGTACGGTGGCGGCACCGCACATGTCGTATTTCATTTCGTCCATGCCGGCGCCGGGCTTGAGGCTGATGCCGCCGGTATCAAAGGTGATGCCCTTGCCGACCAGTACATGGGGCTGGGCATCTTTGGCTGCGCCCTGATAGTTGAGGATGATCATGCGCGGTGGTTGCTCGCTGCCACGGGCGACTGCCAGCAGGGCACCAGCACCCAGCGCTTCCAGCTCTTTCTGCTCCAGCACTTCAACGCTCAGCTGGCTGTTGGCTTTGGCCATGTCCAGTGCACGCTCGCCCAGATAGCGTGGGTGGCAGATGTTGGGTGGCAGGTTGCCCAGGTCACGGGTGACCTGCATGCCGGCGACCACGGCGGCGGCCTGGGCGCAGGCGCTGCGTACGGCGGCTTCGCTGGCGCTGTCGGTGGCTACTTCGATTTCGGCCAGTTGTGCAGGCTTGGCTTTTTCGCTCTTGAACTGATCGAAGCTATATAGGCCGTTGGCTAGGGTTTCGCAGGCCAGCCAGGCAGTGGCGGCGCTATCACGGTTTTTAACCTTGAAGCTGTCCAGCAGCAATGTTGCGCTGTCGCTGTTGAGCGGCTTGAGCAGGGCCAGTACGGTGTTCATCACCCGGCGCAGGTGGCGGTCGGCCAGCTCGCTGTCCTTGCCCAGTCCCACCAGCAAAATGCGGCGTGCGGCGATACCCGGCAGCTGTTGCAGCAACAGGCTCTGGCCGGCCTTACCCTGGATGTCGCCCTCCTGCAGCAGACGGCCCAGTGTGCCGTTGCTGGCCTGGTCCAGTTGCTGGCCGGCGGGGCTCAGGGTCAGATCTTCGCCAACGCCCAGCACCAGGGTGCCGGTTTCAAGCTGTTGTGCGGGGGCTTGGGTTACGGAAAAACGCATGGTCAATCTTCCTCAAGACAAAGGATGCAAGATTCGGGATAATAGCAGGCCGTTGCACACTCGTGCATCCTGTCCGTCCCCGCAACCTGCCAACCGGAGTGGATTTCTTGATTGTTTTTCGTTACCTGGCCAGAGAGGTGCTGTTGACGCTGAGTGCGGTCAGTGCCGTACTGCTAGTGATCATCATGAGCGGGCGCTTTATCAAGTATCTGGCACAGGCCGCCCAGGGGTTGCTGGATCCTTCCGTACTTTTTCTGATCATGGGTTACCGCATTCCCGGTTTTTTGCAGCTTATTCTGCCGCTGGGGTTGTTTCTGGGCGTGTTGCTGGCTTACGGGCGACTCTATCTGGAAAGTGAAATGACGGTGTTGACCGCCACCGGCATGAGCCAGCAGCGTCTGCTCGGTTACACCCTGATGCCTGCTGCACTGATTGCCGTGCTGTCGGCTGTGCTTAGTTTTTCGCTGACGCCGATGGGTGTGCGTGAGGTGGCGTCCATTTTACAACAGCAGGATGCCCTGACCGAATTTGATACTCTGGTACCCGGGCGCTTCCAGTCCATGAAGGATGGCGCGCGGGTTACCTATGCCGAAGATCTGGCCGGCGGCCGTGAGGAGCTGCGCGGGGTGTTCATCAGTGATCTGGGTAAAGGTGTGCGTGGCGGTGATGACAAAATCAGCATTCTGGCCGCCCCTACCGGCCGTCAGCAGGTGCTGGAAGACGGCAGCCGTTACCTGATCCTGGAAAATGGCCATCGCTATGACGGCAATCCGGGCGAAGCGGATTACCGGGTGATGCGCTACGAAACCTATGCAGTGTTGCTGCCCAAGCCATCGGTAGCACTGGCTGCCAGCGACCGCGAAGCCATGACTACTGCCGAGCTGCTGGCCAGTGAGCAACTGAAAATGAAAACCGAGCTGCACTGGCGACTGTCCATCCCGCTGCTGGCCTTTGTGGTGACCCTGCTGGCCGTGCCGCTGTCACGGGTCAATCCGCGCCAGGGGCGGTTTTTCAAGCTGTTGCCGGCTGTCTTTCTGTACATGGCCTACCTGGGGCTGTTGATTGCCTCACGCGATGCGCTGGACAAGGGGCGCCTGCCGATTGCGCTGGGCATGTGGCCGGTGCACGGCCTGTTCCTGCTGATCGGCCTGGTATTGCTGTACTGGGAGAATATCCTGCTGTACGCAGGCAAAGTCAGGGCGAGCCGCCAGCAGGAGCTGCACCATGCGTAAGCTGGATCTTTATGTGGGCGGTACCGTACTGGTCGCCATTCTGGCGGTGCTGGGCGTTATTACCGGGCTGGCCCTGTTGTTTGCCTTTATCGACCAGCTGAGCGATCTGGAAGGTGGCTATACCCTGAAAGAAGCGCTGATTTATGTCGGCCTGACTACGCCACGCCGATTGTATGACGTGCTGCCGATGTCGGCATTGATTGGCTGTCTGGTCGGGCTGGGCAGTATGGCCAGCAGCAGCGAGCTGACCGTGATGCGCGCGGCAGGCATTTCCCTGTCACGCATTGTCTGGGCAGTGATGAAACCGTTGCTGCTGCTGATGCTGCTGGGGCTGGTCATTGCCGAATATGTTGCGCCCTGGACTGAAGTGCAGGCGCAGGCGCGCCGCTCGCTGATCCAGGCCGAAGGAAAAATGCAAAGTACCCGTCATGGCATGTGGCACCGCCAGGGCCAGGAGTATATTCACATTAATTCGGTGCAGCCCGATGGCCGGCTGATTGGTGTGACGCGCTATGAGTTTGACGACGAACGCCGCCTGCAGCGGGCCAGTTTTGCCCGCCAGGCACACTTCGTGGCTGAAGACCACTGGCAACTGAAAAACGTGGTTGCTACCCGCCTGCAGGAGCAATCCAGTGAAGTTGAACGGCTCAAGGAGGAACGCTGGGATATTGCACTGACACCTGAGCTGCTCAATACCGTGGTGATGGAGCCGGATGCCTTGCCGATTTCCGGCCTGTGGGGTTATGCCCGCTACCTGGGGCAGCAGGGGCTCAACGCCAGCCGCTACTGGCTGGCTTTCTGGGACAAGCTGCTGCAGCCAGTGGTGACCGGCGTGCTGGTGCTGATGGCGATTTCCTTTATCTTCGGTCCGTTGCGTTCGGTGACTCTGGGGCAGCGTGTGTTTACCGGCGTGGTGGTGGGTTTTGTGTTCCGCATTGTGCAGGATCTGCTGGGGCCGGCCAGCCTGGTGTTTGGCTTTGCACCCTTGCTGGCGGTGTTGGTGCCGGCAGCTGTTTGTGCGCTGGTTGGTTTCTGGCTGCTGCGCAGGGCAGGGTAAACCCGGTTGCGTACCCTCGCGGGGCAAGCCCGCTCGTACAGGGGGGCGGTGTGCTGTAGGAGCGGGCTCGCCCCGCGACTTGGTATTGCATACCACGGTGCCGGACAGCGCTGTAGTTGCCAAACAAATGGGTGCTGGTTAAAGTGACGGCCCCTGATTTTTGCTTAAGAACTGATAAACCATGACCCCGCTTGAACGCTATCAGCAAGACCTGCAACGCCCCGATTTCTTCCGTGATGCCGCGCAGGAAAACGCGGTGCGCCACCTGCAGCGCCTGTATGACGATCTGCTGCGGGTCGAGCCACCACAGAAAAAAAGCACGCTGGCCCGCATGCTGGGCCGAAAGGCGGACAAGAAGCCGGTCAAGGGCTTGTACTTCTGGGGTGGAGTGGGCCGTGGTAAAACCTATCTGGTTGATACCTTCTTTGACGCTCTGCCGTTTGAAGAAAAAATGCGCACCCACTTTCACCGCTTTATGAAGCGTGTGCACGAAGAGTTGCGCACTCTGGCTGGCGAGAAAAACCCGCTGACCACCATCGCCGCCCGCTTTGCCGAAGAATTCCGCGTGATCTGCTTCGACGAGTTTTTTGTTTCCGATATTACCGACGCCATGATTCTGGGCGGCCTGTTTGAAGAGCTGTTCAAAAACGGCGTTACCCTGGTGGCAACCTCCAACATTGTTCCGGACGGCCTGTACAAGGACGGCCTGCAGCGCGCCCGCTTCCTGCCTGCTATCGCGCTGATTAAAGAGCATACCGAAGTGGTCAATGTGGACAGCGGTATCGACTACCGTCTGCGCGCACTGGAACAGGCCGAGCTGTATCACTGGCCGCTGTCGCCCGAAGTGGACGAGAAACTGGATAGAAGCTTCCGTAGCCTGCTGCTGGAAAACTGCAAAATTCTAGAAAATGAAACCCTGATCGTAGAAAATCGCGAAATTATCGCCCGCAAGATCGGCAACGACGTGGCCTGGTTTGATTTTCGCGCCATCTGTGACGGCCCGCGTAGCCAGAACGACTATATCGAGCTGGGCAAGGTGTATAGCGCGGTGATTCTGTCCAGCGTCGAGCAGATGAGTGCCGACAAGGATGATGTGGCCCGCCGCTTTATCAACCTGGTGGACGAGTTTTACGACCGCAACGTCAAGCTGATTATCTCTGCCGAAGTGGAGCTGAAAGACCTCTATACCGGCAACCGCTTGCAGTTCGAGTTTCAGCGTACCCTCAGCCGTCTGCTGGAAATGCAGTCCCACGAGTTTCTGGCGCGACCGCACAAACCATAGCCACAAGGTTTTTGCACTGCGGTTACGGGTAGGCTGGAGCACTCCCGGCAGGCTGCGCGGGTTCGGCCTGTGGGCAAACCGCTAAATGCCTGCAGGAGTGCCCCGGCCTGCCCGGGTTCACCCTGTGCGGGGCGGAAGAATTTGGCCCGCCTCTGGCGAGCATCTGTCGCGTGCAGTGCACTGATAGAGCCTGGGGTTGCATAGCTTCGCGCTGAACTCATCCATTCTGCGTATCATTTTCAGGCATCTACTGCCTAACCAAAGGACATCACCATGGCCAACATTGGCGAAATCAATCAACTGACCATTCTGCGCCATGTGGATTTTGGCCTGTATCTGGACGGTGGCGACAGCGGCGAAATTCTGCTGCCCAAGCGTGAAACGCCCAAGGACGCCGATACCAGCGTAGGCAGCCGGCTGGACGTGTTCATCTATCACGACAGCGAAGACCGTTTGGTGGCCACCGGACGCAGGCCGCGGGCCATGCTGGGCCAGTTTGCCGCGCTCAAGGTGGTGGATATCAACCGCACCGGTATTTTTCTGGACTGGGGGCTGGCCAAGGATTTGTTCATGCCGCATTCGGAAGAAAAGCGTCCGCTGCAAACCGGCGATACCGTGCTGGTGCATGTCTATCAGGATGTACACACTGGTCGCCTGCTGGCATCGGCCCAGCTGGACCGCTTTGCCAGCAGCGATGCCAGTGATAGTGGCTATGAGGTCAACCAGCCGGTCAGCCTGTGGGTGGCCGAGCGTAACGAACACGGTTATCTGTGTCTGGTCAACGAGACCTGGCTGGGTTTGCTGCACCATCACGAGGTGTTTAAGCCGGTCAAGGTCGGGCAGGGCCTGCAGGGCTATGTGCGCGAGCTGCGTGCCGACGGCCGCTTGAGTCTAAGCGTACAGATGCAGGGACAGGCGGTGCGCGATGAATTGTCCCAGCGCATTCTGGCCGAGCTGCAAGCGCGTGGCGGCGTGCTGGAGCTGAGCGACAAAAGCAGCGCCGAAGCCATTGCCGCCGTGTTTGGTGTCAGCAAGGGCAACTATAAAAAAGCCATTGGCGGCCTGTTCAAACAGGGGCTGATCGAGATTGAACCCCGGTTGATCCGCAGCAAATAAGCGGATTACCTCGACCGCCGGCCTATCCGGCGGCCTGTCCTGTTGGTTGCGTGGTGCACGCCTGACGTATTTCCCTGTTTTTCCTGTGGCTGCCAAAGGCTTGCTACCAAAGTGCTGTCTGCTGCCTGCCAAAGCAGCCTGTGGCCGCGCAGGTGCCAGTTTTTATACTGGACGGCGTAAGCCTTTGGTATTCCTGCCTGTCTGTCTTCAGTACTGCAGCAGCGAATAAGACAACATAAAAAACCAGGCTGGCTGGACGGGTGCGTGGACAGGGTTTTGCTGTCGCAGGGTGTTGTTCAGGGTAAGGGATGGCCAGTGTACCGTTCGCCGCTTATGCCTGCCTTTGCAAACAGGACACCATCATGAGTAGCCAACCCCCGTATTTTGCCCTTAAACCGGCCCGCGCCCTGGCCGTTGCGGTAAGCCTGCTGGCCAGCGGTCTGGCCAGTGCCCAGGATCCGCTCAACCTGCCGGCACAGGTGATTCTGGGTGGTGGCCAGGACACCACCGATCAGACCATGCCGCTGGCGCGGCATACCCTGCAGATGCAGGACGAGCAGGCAACCCAGCTGGGTGCCAACCTGTCCGAGACGCTACAGCGGGTGCCGGGGCTGAGTGCCTTTAATCGTGAAAACTATGCCCAGGACTTGCAGATTTCGTCGCGCGGCTTTGGTGCCCGCTCGCAGTTTGGCGTGCGTGGCGTGCGACTGGTACAGGATGGCATTCCGCTGACCATGCCGGACGGGCAGGGCCAGCCGGCGCTGTTTGACCTGGATGGCCTGCAGCGGCTGGAAGTGCTGCGTGGGCCGTTGACCACCCTGTACGGCAATGCCTCCGGTGGCATCATTCAGGGCTATACCGCCGATGGCCCGCAAACCCCGACGCTGGATGCCCGTGTGGCCGGCGGGCCGGACAGCCTGCTGCGCTCGCGCATCCGTTATGGCGGCCAGCATGGCGATCTGAACATCAGCGGCAATGCCTCGCGGTTGTCCACCAACGGTTATCGTGATCACAGCAAGACTCACCGCAACGTGGCCAACCTGCGTCTGGGCTGGGATATCAATGAGCTGTCACGTCTGACACTGGTGTTCAACAGCCTGGACCAGCCGTTGTCGCAAGACCCGCTCGGGCTGACCGCCGATCAGGTGCGTGAGGATCGTCGCCAGGTGGCCGCCGTGGCCAAGACCTTCAATACGCGCAAGTCGGTGCGACACCAGCAGGTGGGTATCAACTACCAGCAGCAGCTGCACAATGATGACGAGATTACCATCATGCTGTATGGCGGCAACCGTGAAATGCTGCAGTACCTGGCGTTCAAGAATAATGGCGTGGTGCAGCTGGACCGCCGCTTTGGCGGCGGCGAACTGGGCTGGAAACGCCAGACCGAGCTGTTCGGG
>CAZVDA010000108.1:0-7629 GCA_964625365.1 uncultured Thiopseudomonas sp.
GCACGTTGGCTCTGTCCTCTGCACGTAGCGTAGCGAAGTTGCAGAATCCAGGGGGGTGATTTTGGCTTCGGTGTGGCAGTCAGGGCGAGGCCGGAGCAAAGCTACGCTGCCAGTCTCGAAGCAAGCTTCGATCCTGTTGCTGATGCTTTGCTCCGGCCTCGCCCTGACTGATGATACGCCTTGCCGTTGGTGGAGGGGGTGGCCCGGCTACGCCGGGCTGCTGTCGCTGCGCTGGGGCGGGCGCTCCTGTCATTCTCACGTAATGCAGTGCACCCGTTATTTCGTGCGTAACGCAGTGAGCCCCTTGTAATTCCGCGCGTAACGCAGTGAGCGCTGTGTCGATTTCGGTATCGCCGGCGGCTTGCTGTCATTCCCCGCGTAACGTAGTGGAGTCGCGGAATCCATGGTGGCCGAAATTTTGCCCGGGTATGGCGGACAGGATTCAGTGTGTAATCAGCCAAACTTTTGCCGGAATGCCGGTAACTTTTGAGCCAGGGATCCTTTTGCTTTTTTGTGACAAAGATCACGCTGCCTGCCCTCCGACCGTGGAACCCTCTTGCCCAACCACACGCCCTGCTTCCAGCTGTCATGCAGGGCGCGGCTCCTATACACTTCTCTTTCAACCATGGGCGGGCGCTGGCGTGCACAAAAAGAGAACACACATAAAAATCCTGCTGGCCGAAGACCGGGACGAGGATCGCCAGCTACTGGCCGAATTCCTGATGGGCCAGGGTTATTCGGTGTTTCTGGCTACCAACGGCAATGAGGCCGTCAGTATTGCCGGCAAGGTTGTGCCCGACCTGATCCTGCTGGATGTACAGATGCCCGATTGCGATGGCTACACGGCAGCCTTTCAGTTGCGCCAGCTGGCGGTGCTGGAAAAAACGCCCATCATGTTCATTACCGCTGCAGCCACCCCGCAAAACCGGGTGGCCGGCTTGCGTCTGGGCGCGGTCGATTACATTACCAAGCCGTATGATTTTGAAGAGCTGGCACTACGCATGGAGATCCATCTGGGCTATTTGCTGGACAGCAAAAACCCTGCCCCCGCCGTGCTGGCTCCTGCACAAAACCACACCCAGCGACTGGATCAGGCACTGTTTCAGGCCGCCTCGGCCAGCATGCAGGCCAATCTGGCGCGGGACTTTACCCAGGCGGAACTGGCTGCCGAACTGCGCACCAGCAGCAAGCGCCTCAATGCAGCCTTTAAAGCCTGTGCCAACAAGACCCTGTTTGAATATTTGCGCGACCTGCGCATGCAGGAAGCCTGCCGCCTGTTGCAGGAAAGCTGGCTGGATATCGGCGCTATTGCCCAAAAAGTCGGCTATGGCTCACCGGCTAATTTTTCGACGGCATTCAAGGCACAAACCGGCATGTCACCCCGCGAATATCGCAATCAGGCTAGCCCTGAATGAAGCAATCCCGCGTATTCCACCTGCTGTGCTGGCTGCTGCTGTGCCTGTGTGCAAACAAAGCCTTCGCCAGCAGCCTGACGCTGGATCACCAAAGCAGTACAGTGCCCCTGCTGCCCCATATGCAGCAACTGGAAGATCCGGATGGCCAGCTGTCTGGCCGGCAAGCACTGGACAGCCCGGACTGGCAACCCACCACCGGAAACCGCTTCCACCAGGGCATAACGCCGTCAGCCTGGTGGCTGCGTGTACAACTGCATAACCCCGAACCCTTTGCTCAAACCTGGTGGCTGGCCAGCAGCAACATGCGCCTTGAGCACATCGACCTGTTCAGTTTCGTTGACGGACAACTGCACAGCCATGAGCAGAGAGGTGTTGCCCATAGCGCAACAGCACAGACACTCCAGTCTCCGATGGCACGGCTGTTTAGCCAGACCCTGCAACCTGGCGAAACACGCGACCTGTTGCTGCGTTTACAGTCCCGTACCGAACTGAGGGGCGAAGCCGAGCTATGGCAGCCACAGGCCTGGCTCAAACATGAGCAGCTCCACACCCTGGCCTTGTTGACGGCCATTGTCATTCTGGTCGGCACCGGCCTGCAGGTGCTGGCATACGGTCTGGTGCGCCGCGATGCGGTCTTGCTCAGTACGGCATGCTGGGTCCTGTTTTTCTGTCTGTACGAGCTGGCTTACCGTGGCTTTTTGCTGCATTACCTGCCCATGCCGACACACCAGCTAAACGCGGCCCTGCCCATTACAACCGCGCTGCTCAGCGTTATCTGGCTGTTCATATTCCTTTACCATGTGCTGCAACTACATGACAGCCCGCTGTGGCGCTGGATTACCTGGCTGTTATTGGCGTTTTACTCGTGCATGCTTGGCCTGGCGCTATTTAGCGACCTGTCCCAGGCCATTCGCTGGTCCCACATATCCGTATTTGCGGCCTTGCTGATCCATCCGCTGATGCTGGCCAGGCGCTGGCAACACCGGGCACCCTATACAACGGCCTTTCTCTGGGCCGGGCTGATTTTCTACATCGTCATCGTTGAACGTATTTTCATGGTGCTGGGCGTACTGCAGTTTGCCATTGTTACCCGCTTCCCTGCTGTCTACATCCTGCTGGTCTGCTTTGTGGTGGCGCTGCTGACGGGCCTCTGGCAGCGTGCCCTGGCCCGTTCCCGCGAACATATACGCACGCAAAAACAGTTGCTGGAGCTGCAGGAGGTCCGCCAGGAAGCACTGGAGGACATCATCAGCCAGCGCTCGCAAGCCCTGCAGCATGCCCTGCTTGACACCCAGGAAGCCCTGCAGGCCAAAAACACCTTTCTGGCACACATCAGCCACGATTTGCGCGCGCCATTGACCAGCATCATGGGCTATGCGCAACTGATCGCAGAGCAGGACGGTCCTTCTGCTACCCGCAAAGCCGGCATTATCCGCAAAAGCGCACGCCGCCTGCTCGACCTGCTCAATGACCTGATCGATTATGCGGCCAATCAACGTGCTCCCCAGGAGCTGCATCTGCGCCCGCTATATACCCATAGCTTTCTAAACTCGGTGGCCGATGAGGCCCGGCAGCTGGCAACAGCGCAGGGCAACCAGTTCATTTATGACACCAGCTGGAACCTTCCGGCACTGTTGTTGCTGGACAGCCGCCGCATGCATCAGGTATTGCATAACCTGCTGGGCAACGCCTGCAAGTTTACCCGCAACGGTGAAGTACGCCTGCAAGCGGGGTTTCGCTCCATCGACACAGCCAGGGGGCATCTGGAATTGACAATTACCGATACCGGTTGCGGCATGGACCCGGCTCAGCTGCAACATGTATTCGAGCCCTTCCATCAGCTGGACTCAGGGCGCAAACAGGGCGGCATAGGCCTTGGCCTGTCCATTGTCAAACAATGGGTTGAACGTATGCAGGGCAAGATAGAGATCCAGAGCCAGCCCGGGGCCGGCACCCGGGTCCGGCTGGAAATTCCGGTGCAGGTCCTGGCCGAGCAACAACTTGAAACAGGGGACCTGGAAGTCATCAGACCACCCACAGTCGGCAGCCTCTCCGGGCAAGGCCGCTGCGTCTGGCTGATAGAAGACTCGGACACCGTGCTGGCACTGCTCACCCAGGTGTTCGAGCACAACGGCTTTGCAGTGCAGCGCTTTAGCGACGGCGAGCAAGCCATGCAAGCTATCCAGACTACCGAACAGGTACGGCCTGACCTGGTGATTACCGACTTTTATCTGCCCGGACACAATGGCAGCCAGCTCGCTGCCGTGTTACGCCAGCACTGGCCCACCCTGCCCATCATCCTGCTGAGCTCCGGCATGGGCGACAGCCAGTCGGCATCTACTAGCATGTTTGACGAGCTCATTTTAAAGTCCATGGACTGGAGCGAACTGGTAGAAGCCCTGCTGGCCAGCTGTCACCGCCTGCTCAACACGGAGCACACAGCCAGCACCAGCGAGACCGAAACCAGACCCGAAGCAGGCACGACACAGCCCTCACCCGAAGATGTGCAGCAGCTGGCAACCTTTCTTGAAATCAACGCAATCAGCGATATCCTGAACTGGGCCAACAGCAAGCTGGCCCATTCAACAGACAGTGCGGATTTTTACCAGGCCGTGCGCGAGCGCGCACGCAATGTGGATCTGGCAGCGCTTAGAGCCTTGCTACTACAACATCAAACGCGCTAATGCCAGAAATCAGGCACCTGGCGTAAAGTGCTTTTGAGTGGTGCCGCGGGCAATAAGGCGGGAAATGTAGTCGAGCTTTTGCGGGTCTTTGTCGACAAAGCGGCACTGGGCCTGCACCCACTGAATGTCGCCGCCACTTTCAATCGCTCCCAGCGAATGGATATAGGCATTCAGGCGTGCCACATCCTGGCTCAGCTCGCCCTCGTCCAGGTCCACCACCACACTGGACAGGATCTGTGGCAACAGGTCGCCACGCTTGACCATGACCACGATGTCCTTGAGGCTGATGGCCTTGATCAGGCAGGGCAGCTCGCCCTCGGCCATGCGCAGCACCGCCTGGCCTTTTGACTGCATGGCCGGAGCCTGCTGCTGCCTGGCGGCGGGTGCTTTGGGTGCGGCGGCAGGAGCCGGACGGGCCACGGGCGCGGATGCCGGCTGAACCTGGGCGGCAGCCGGGCGGCCACCGGTCAGCACCGACAGCGAATCACCGCCGGTACCGGTGCTCAGCGTGGGAGCCGGTGCATTTTGCAGGGCCGCCAGACGGCCACTGGCGGCCAGCGCCTTTTTGACTTTGCCGACCAGCTGCTCGCTGGTAAAGGGCTTGCCAACGTAGTCCGACACGCCGGCCTGAATGGCCTGAATGACGTTTTCCTTATCGCCCCGGCTGGTCACCATGATAAAGGGGGTCGCGGCATGCTGTGGCTGGGCACGGAACCACACCAGCAGTTCCAGACCAGACATTTCCGGCATTTCCCAGTCACACAGCACCAGATCAAACGTCTGGCCGTTGAGTGCCTGCTGGGCACGCTTGCCATTGGCTGCTTCGGCAATTTCGATGCCTGGAAAGGTGCCACGCAGGCATTTCTTCACCAGGTCACGAATAAAAGACGCATCATCAACCACCAGCACATTGACCTTGTTCATCTCTCCCTCCTGACCTGGTTATAGCGGCCTGTACAATCAGGCGTTTTCGGCGCTGCCGGCTTCTGCCTGGCGACGCTGCATTTCCTGCGCATAAAGCGCGTCAAAGTTGACCGGTGCCAGCATCAGCGCCGGGAACGAACCCCTTACCACCAGACTGTCCATGCACTCGCGGGCATAGGGGAACAGCAGGCCGGGCGCAAAGGCACCCAGTGCATGGCTCATGGACGCAGGGTCCAGCCCCTGAATCAGGAAAATGCCGGCCTGTTCAACTTCGGCAATAAACGCCACTTCTTCACCGTTGCGGGCCGTGACGGTAATGCCAAGGCTAACCTCATAGAAATCGCCGTCCAGATGCTTCTGGCCGGTGCTCAACTGCATCTCGATTTGCGGAGCCCACTCGGCGCGGAATACCTCGGGGGTTTTCGGCGCTTCAAACGACAGATCCTTGACGTAAATGCGTTGCAGCGAAAATTGCGAGCCTTGCTGCTCAACTTCTTGTGCTGCTGCGGCCTGGGTGTTCGGGGTTTCGTCGCTCATGTTATGTCCTTAAGGGTAATTTCAGGAAACCGGCCCTGCTCAGACCAGCCATGCATCCAGCTTGCCGTCACGCTCCAGGGCAAACAGGTCGTCACAACCGCCCACGTGCTGCTCGCCGATCCAGATTTGCGGCACGGACGTGCGACCGGCCTTTTGTGCCATGGCGGCCCGTACATCCGGCTTGCCATCCACACGAATTTCCTCGAAGGCTACGCCTTTGCTTTGCAGCAGTTGCTTGGCGCGGGTGCAATAGGGGCACCAGTCGCTGCTATAGATGATTACGTTTTTCATTTTGCCTTGACCGTTGGCAGGTTGTCATTGCGCCAGCCGGTAATGCCACCGGACAGACGCGCCGTGGTAAAGCCGGCCTGTTGCAACTGGGTGCAGGCCGGACCGGCAGTAATGCCCGAGTCACAGACCACGACTATGGTCTTGTCCTTGTACTTGTCCAGCTCGCCGATGCGGCTGGCCAGCTTGTCACGCGGGATATTGATGGCATCCACAATGTGGCCGGTGGAAAAGTCCTTGGCCTGGCGGATATCCAGCACCACCGCCTGGTCGGCGTTGACCAGACTGGTCAGCTCGCGTGTACTTAACGACTTGCCCGCACGGCGGGATTCGTAAAGCATCAGGGCAATGGCCAGCACCACAAAAGCCGTGCTTAAAAGGTAATGGTTGCCTACAAATTCAATCAGCCTGTCCATCTTGGAGTTCGTGTCCGGTGGTTAAAATCGCGCAATTATACATGACTTGCGGCACGGGTGCCGATGCAATGCATTTGGCATCATCCAGCAAGACAGCAACTATCGCAACCATAGCCACCAGCGGCACGCATGCCGGCCATGACGCCCGCCGTCAATTCGGGTAAAATGCGCACTTTATAAAGCATTCCCTGCGAGAGTACGCCATGTCCCAAGCTCCCAAGCCCGCTGTCCTGGTCATTCTTGACGGCTTCGGCCACCGCGAAGACGCCGAATACAACGCCGTCCATCACGCCAAAACACCTGTTCTGGATCGCCTGCTGCGTGACTGCCCCAACGGTCTGGTATCCGGCAGCGGCATGGACGTAGGCCTGCCCGACGGCCAGATGGGCAACTCGGAAGTGGGTCACATGAACCTGGGCGCAGGCCGGGTGGTGTATCAGGATTTTACCCGCATCACCAAGTCAATTGATGACGGCGAGTTTTTCAGCAATCCGGCGCTGGTTGACGCAGTGGACAAGGCGGTTGCCGCCGGCAAGGCCGTGCATCTAATGGGCCTTTTGTCCGATGGCGGCGTACACAGCCACCAGGATCACATTGCCGCCATGATCAAACTGGCGGCGCAGCGTGGCGCGAAACAGATTTACCTGCATGCCTTCCTCGATGGCCGCGATACCCCGCCGCGCAGCGCGCAGAGCTATATCGAGTTTATCGAAAGTGCCTTTGCCGAGGCTGGCACTGGCCGCATTGCTTCACTGATTGGCCGCTATTTCGCTATGGACCGCGACAACCGCTGGGATCGTGTCGAGCAGGCGTGGCAACTGCTGGTTGATGCACAAGGACTGTTCACTGCCGTCAGCGCCAGCGAAGGTCTGGCTGCTGCCTATGCCCGTGACGAAAACGACGAGTTTGTCAAAGCCACAGTAATTGGCGAGCCGGCTCCAATACAGGATGGCGATGCGCTGATTTTCATGAACTTCCGCGCCGACCGTGCCCGTGAAATCTCCCGCCCCTTTATCGAAGCCGACTTCAGCGAGTTTGCCCGCGCCCGCGTACCCGCACTGGCCAGCTATGTGATGCTGACCCAGTACGCCGCCGCTTTTGACTCGCCCTGCGCCTTTGCCCCGTTCACGCTGGACAACGTGCTGGGCGAATACCTGGGCAAACTGGGCAAAACCCAGTTGCGCATTGCCGAAACAGAAAAATACGCCCACGTTACCTTCTTCTTCTCCGGTGGTCGCGAAGAGCCCTTCCCCGGCGAAAACCGTGTGATGATTCCTTCGCCCAAGGTCGCCACCTACGACCTGCAACCGCAGATGAGCGCACCGGAAGTAACCGACCGCATTGTCGAAGCCATCGACAATCAGG
>CAZVDA010000109.1:0-7532 GCA_964625365.1 uncultured Thiopseudomonas sp.
ACGCACTTCCCGCACCCTTGGACTTTTGAGGCCTGATTATTCATACCCTGCCGACTGTCGCATCATACCAGTGACGGCGTGAACAACGCCTCCGGCGAGATGCCGATGAGGTCCAGGTAGAACCTCGAGCGTTCGTCGGTGCCTTTGCCGAAGAAAAATCTCCCGCCCTCACGGATTACTCTGCAGTTGGTGCAGGAGTCGATGAAGAAATCGGAGGTCACGGTCCTCTGGAGCCTGCCTCTCCCGTATCCGTAGTCCGGGAGTTCCGAATCGGGGATGTCCTCCAGCCCCCGCCGGATCAGCAGTTGCATCACCGCCCTCACCAGAGCTGCGATCAGGACGACCTCCACCAGCGCCTCCGCCCTGCCCGGAGTCTTCAGGAATATCCTCCGGACCATCATGGGTGTCTTCAGCGTCTTGAACAGGCCCTCGACCTTCCACTCGTTGGCATACAGCTTCACCAGATCCGCATCGCTCATACCGTTCCCGGAATCGTCGGCGGGCATCGGCAGGTTGCTCAGCAGCACGATCATCTCCTTGGACCTCCACAGCGCCTCGCGCTTCTCCTCGTCCACGACCGACGTTACGTCCACGGTCCACCGGTCCGCTCTGCGGACGTCAGTCCCGTCTTTCCTGGGTCTCCCCCTCGGACGGGACTCCGCCACGTCGTGGACATACTCCGCGGAGACACGACAGACCGTCTTCGAAATCTTCTTTGATAGTTTCAGGAACGCGTCGGCGGCATCCTTTTGGCAATGATATTCCGTCCGGAAGGACGACAGCAGGTCCTCGGCCGCGGAGATGCTCTTCAGGACGGCCCTGTCGCCCCTGCCCGCGAGCTTGTCGCTCTTTACGGCGATTGCCCTGAGGACGGTGCCCTTGTATATCACATCGGTTCCGAAGATTTTCCTGGATGCGCACCTGTTCCCCCTGCCCACGATGCCTATATCCTCCATGGAATCCGTATCCACGGATGCCAGAACTTTCCTCTGCAGCTGCTTCTCGAAGCCCTCCGGACACCTGGACAGGAACATCGTGCCGTCGGCGATCATCCGGTCCACCAGCGGCCCGTTGACCAGCTTGGAATCGGCCACGTAAATCAGATTCCTTTCCTTCAGAACATCCTTGAGGAGGTCCAGGCAGATGCCGTTCCATTCACTGTCCGCGGCGTTGCCGTCCAACGGCATAGACAGATCCGAGAAGCCGTTCTCGTCGACCGCCGCGCCTATCATGAACTGCAGCAGGTCGGGACGGCGGTCCTTGCTGTAGCCGCGCGTTATGGTCATAGACTCCGGATCATCGACATCGTACGTTCCGCGGACGCTCACCGACGTGGTGTCAGAGTGCACTATTTTGCTCACGATTCCGAAGCGCGAGCGCAACGCGGCCGACACGGTCATAAACAGCTTGACGGGATCCGCGTCATGAACCCTGTCCAAGGTCCTCGCCAGCATGTCCGGGTCGAGATCCGCGGCCGAAGATACGGAATCGAACATCAGCCCCACGGGCTGTCCGCAGAACCTCCTCGCCACGTTCTCCAGCGCAGGACGGTAGGCGTCCATGGTCATGGTCAGCACCATGGCCTTTACGGCATCCCCCGGCGTCACCCTGCACTGCGACGGGTCCCATTGCACCGATGTGTTGACCAGGTCGGCGAATCCGACAGAGTCCAGTATCCATGACATCACGGCGGTCGGAAGGGATGTTATCTCGGATACGTCGGACGATTCCGCAAAACGTGCGGGTACGCGCGTGGATACACGGTTCACTTCGTCCATTGTCTTCATTCTGTATGCCATCGGTATCGCCGTCCCGGGTCGCTATGCGCGGTTGGTCGCGCATATGCGTTCAAGGCCTAAATAACTTTGCATCGGAAAATTGCGAATCGGGACGAAAAAATGAACGCGGTCGCAGAAACAGTAAACGTATGGAGAAGCGGGTGTCGATGACGATTGCCATCAGAGGACATACGGCCACCCGTACTTAGGACGGTTGGAAAAACAGACTGCCGCACCTGCTCCGGGCTCAATAATCAGGTATCAAAAGTCCAAGGGTGCGGGAAGTGCGTATAAAATGATTTTTTCTTAAATTACTGCATATGTCGATTATAATACATTCTATGATGCATCCAGGTACGTTTGGGACGTTCAGAAATTTCATCTTCCAAGATATTTTGATAATCGCATACCTTAAATTTACGAATTATAAACTGTTTAAGAAAAATGTTTGAAGTCCTAAGATGCACATATATTCCGGGTTGGTGATGTGACGGATACAAAGTCGCTTTCATTGATTACACCCTCAGTTACCGTAAATCAGACAAAACTCAACTGCGGCACGGTGTCGAATTCGATGCCGGAAACGGTTACGATGCATACCGGAACAATCTCCGTTCCCGAATTCACAAAGATTATGAACGTACCGCAGGAATCGAATCCGTCGTCCATTATCGTATACTCGTTATCCGTATCGTCGTCGGGAGTCATCGTATCCAACGATCCCCAATATCCGTAGATTTTCGATGATTCGGGAATCGATATAGTTACGGTGTTGTTCCCGAGTATGCTTACGTTCAGTTCCGTTCCCGTTGATATTAATTTAACGGGTGTGCCTTTGAGTATATAAACGTAAAGACTTGCGGTAACGGAGGGCGGTTTTGATATGAAAGATAAATCCGGTTCTTCGTCGGGATCCGTTACTTCGGAGGGTTCTCCCAAAGTACATTCGTAATGCCCCGGACCGGGCCTGGTCTCGTTAGGGTTATCGGGGTCATGGGGTACATAGATGACACCCCCCTCGGAATGCCATTCCGTTCCGTCTTTCATGTAATATATGTCCATTTTGTATTGATTGTTTTCCTGAACAACGCTGATTCCTTCACCCAGATTTATCTTATCGTCGAAACCGGGCAGAATTACGGAAATGCTTACGCTATCATCGTCGCCGTCGGTGATTTTGAACTGAACTATTATATTTGTCACCCCCTCAGTGACAAACCCATCCGGCAATACGAACACAATATATTTCCCCACGGACGGAACGTCTCCGTTGACAACTTTAACAACCGCAAAATCGTCAATGACTAGACTTCCGCCGGTATACAGCGTGTCTGCAACCAACGTTCCCGTGATATTGATGTTGCCTCCCCATACGGATGTGTCTACCGTGACGTTTCCGTCGATGACCAAATCCCCTGCTGTGTGTACATTTCCGGCCGACACGGTTCCTTCCAGAGTTACGGTGGACCCCATTATCTGTCCGGTGGACGAAACATTACCGTTGATTGTTACAGGTCCGCTTGAATATATTTGAGAGGCGGATACATTTCCGTCGATATCGACACTGCTTCCCTGTATTCCGCCGGTGGTCGTTATGTTTCCGCGCAACACCACCGGACCTCCCGAATAGATGGAACTGTTGAATGATATACTTCCCGTGCTTGCGGATGAGAACTCCAGTCTGAAGTTATTCCATCCGTTGAATGTATTGTCGGTATTTGTTCCCTGAACAATAAAGGTCACATTTCTGTTGACAGATATGTGTATATGATCGATATTTCTCAAAACAATGAGAGTTCCGCTTGCATTGGGTGATGTGATATCCAGGGTCTTGTTCGAGGTATTTTCGATTATATAGCATCCCGAACCGGGTATGGTTATGTTTCCGGAACTGCTGAGTTTAGTGCCCCATATGGCATATAATATCGACACGTCGGGAGCCTCGTCGCCGGGATTGTAAAGATTTTCATGATTACTCAAAGAAGTACTCCATACGACAAACTCGTCTGCGCCGGTTGGCATAACGGCCCCCGTGACTCCGGGCAGACCGTCGGAAAGATCTTCCGCTGTCATGACGAAAGTGCTGTTTCCGTTTATCGTACCGCCGTTCAAATCGAATATGATGGATGGTCCGTCGTCATCCCCGTAAGCCGGTATAGCCCATGCTGCAGAGAACAGTAAAAGCGTTATTGCAACGGCCGTATACCCGACTTTCATATTTACACTCCGTGTATGTACCTCACGCATTTCTCCTGGTCAACAATACTCCGATTACCGCTATAGCCAGAATCACCAAAATCACTATTATGTAGGGTGAAGAAAACAGCGAGTCGCTTTGAGACGGAGCGTACTTGGCATAAAGAGTCTTGTGACTGTCAATCTCGTCTTCAAGATTCCATTCCTCGGTGTATCCTTTGTCGTAATACCATCCCTCGAATCTATCATCGTTAATCTGTGGAATCTGATCTGCGGACAATGTCTGCGGTATTATGCCGTTGTATGGAACGGTGGCCGTATAGACTGTGTTTCCGTCCTTGAAAGTAACAATCGGATCGCCCATTATGCATAACGTCATCGAGGCACTGTCGGCGGAGCTGCCTTCAAACGAGTTGTAAACCGTCTGCGTTACGGTATATGTTCCTGTATCCGCATAAGTGTGCACAGGATTCCTTACATCTCCGCCGTGTTCGAGGAGAAGCTCTGTGTAATCGGCTGTTCCTGCCTCACGTGAGTCCAGCACAATTCCGTCACCGAATTCCCAACACACATATTCATCATGCTGAGCCATGGACGTGAATTCGAGAGTGTAAGTGTAAAACTATTCCGAAGTATCTTCTTCGGCATAGGCTTCCACAATCTCTGACGTAACCAGGAAACATCCCGATATGATTATCAGCAATGATAATGCCGCTGTTTTTGTGCTGTTCATGTTTTCCTCTTAATTTGAAAAGGTGGTGGGTTGCCCCACCGTTAAAGTTTTTGTTCACACGTTGACTTCAACCAGTCCGAATCCGGAGCCGTAGTTCACCTTAAAGGATGCGACCGGTTCGGTATCAAACTCGAGGTCGGTTTGGAAGTGTATGACAATATATTCTACCGCCGTAACTCCGTTTACAGTGTGATAGATGTACACTGCATAATCACCGGACAATCCTGAGAAATCATCATCTTTTGAGGAAAAAACCAGCTTTCCATCATCACTGTCATTTATGGTGTAACTCACCGCAGCAGCGAATGCAGCGGATGCCTTAACCGTCCATGCTCCGCCGATTGCATCAGTGATGATGTCAAAATCGAACTCATCGACGCTGTTCAGGACAAAGTACCTGTCATCACCGGCTACTACGTCTACATCATCACCTTTAGTGAGTGTGAAGTCCGATCCGTTAACCACGACCTTTACGGTAATCTCCTGATTGATTGTCATACCTGTTTTGAGGTTGGTAGCCGTAATGGTGACATTATTTGCTGATTCTGTCAATACTGTTGCCTTACCGTATATCAAACCGTCACCGTCAGCGTCCATGTACAGGCCTGCGGGAAGACCCTGTGCAGAGAATACCACATCGGGGTCATTGGATGATGTGACATATCCCTCTGAGCCTGCTTTGAATTGATAGAATGTCAATTCGGTTGAGGTAATCGTAAGCGCCGCTATGACTTCAACCGTGAAAGTCTGTTCACTTGTATTGGATGAAATGTGTTGAGATGTTCCTGTAACCGTGACTGTGGCCGTTCCGACGAGTAGACCTTTGATAGTGACAATACCGTCATTCGACCCATCTTTTGTTATTGATACAGTTAAAGGTTTATCTGATTCTGCTTCAACATCTACATTTTTGATATTGAATATAGGCGTGTATTCATACTCCTGACCTACGTGTATCGTGACATCGGGTTCGGGATCCGGAACAGGGTCGTCACCGTATGACAAACCGATCGGTACCGCCGCGAAGACGAACATGGAAGTCAGAAAAAGTGCCAGGACTGCCGTTGACATTGATTTATTTTTAGTATTCATATATAATCCTCCATAGGACTTAACGGCGTCATTTATTTCTATATTAAAAATCTTTCGCTTAAATTCAGCGTTATTTATGATTCCTCATTTATATACTAAATGTCATAAATCGTTCAAAATTCAGTCTTATTTTTATAAATTCTATCGATTGTCGGAGAGGCAGAAATTCAGTCGGACTTGAATCTTTTGAGCCTGTAAAAATCAAACAATACTTTAGAAAATTCTCTACCCACGTACAAATTATGCCTCTTGATTTATGATAAATTTACTGCCAATTTCACCATATTGAGCATTCGGACGAATATAATTCTTAAGATAATTAAGCCTTTAAACGGAAATAGATTCTTAGTTATTGGTACGATAGTACGAACCGTTAATTCAGAAGTTCGATTTTCCTTACACTCCGGAGAATAAAATTCTCTCCGGATTTACGTACGAGTGGGCCCAATGTGATTCGAGTATACGATCTTCCAAGAATATAATCTGCTTCCTGAATCGAATGAACGATACTATACCGAACTTATTGATTCCCTTTACCCCCATCCTCCGTATCTTTCGCGTTATTGCTATAACATAACGCCGAACTCTGTATTGTTTTGGATATCTCCTGTTTATCTCTTCTCTTATTCCGGAATATACGCAATCAAAGAAAAACGACATCCATATTACAATGAAATTTTTTGCTATCTTTTTATGATTGGACGTATATTCCATCCAAAAGGAAGTATTGTTTTGATTCAGGTAGCCATCTACGGAAAGGGCGGAATAGGCAAATCCACCGTGTCTGCCAACATATCTTACATTTTGGCAGGAAGAGACAACAAAGTATTGCAGATAGGGTGCGATCCCAAACATGATTCAACACGGTTGCTCCTGAACAGCCGCGAACAGAACACCGTTCTCGATTATCTAAGAAAGACACCGCCTTACGACAGACGTCTTGACGATATCGTACTGGACGGAGTAAGAGGGATAAAGTGTGTCGAAGCCGGCGGTCCGGAACCCGGAGTGGGATGTGCCGGAAGAGGAATACTGAGCACTTTTGAAACATTGAAGAATCTCGGCATTGAAAATATGGACTTCGACGTAAAACTTTACGACGTGCTCGGTGACGTGGTTTGCGGAGGGTTTGCGGTTCCGTTAAGAAACGAGTACGCCGACGGAGTGTATCTTGTCACATCGGGAGAGTTCATGTCCGTATATGCGGCCAACAACATATTGAAAGGGATAAAGAACTTCGATAAAGGCGCACCCAGAGTTGCCGGAATAATACTCAACCGCAGAGGCATGGAAAACGAATACGATATCGTTGAAAGGTTTGCGGAAGCCGTTGAATTGCCCGTTATAGCAACCATACCCAGAAGCGAACTTTTTGCTCAGGCGGAAGCCTTGGGAAAAACAGTGGCAGAACTTTATCCCGAATCGGATGCTTCCAAAGAGTTTGAAAAGATTGCAACTCATATCATGAACATCAAAGACGGTAATGCGAAGTTACTGAAATCCAAACCTCTTGACGACGCACAGATGGGCAGGATAGCCAAAGGCGAACGGATTATTGAAAATTACGGGAACAACAAACCTGACTCGGAAGCCTGTCGAATCTGCATCAGAAGATCTCCGGAAAAAAGAGTTATGACGGAGAACAAAATCATATTCTCCTGTGCCGCCACCGGGGCGGTCAACGGATGCCTCTCCGTTTCGGATGCAATTACCATATTGCACGGACCCAGAAG
>CAZVDA010000110.1:0-7504 GCA_964625365.1 uncultured Thiopseudomonas sp.
GGCCCTTTTCTATTGCGCCGCGTAGGCTTACATGCCTTTAAGGTCAATCAGGCGCTGCTTGACGCGGGTGCTGAGTTTTTCGAAGTCGGAGTTCAGCAGTTTGTGTGCTTCTTCGCTCTTGCCGGCCTGGGTCAGGCTGATAACGCTGGATGCGGTGAAGTGGAACATCTTGTGTTGTGCCTTGAGGTCAATAAAGGCGGCATATTTGCCCAGGTTGGCTTCGCCGTCGGAATAGATCCACTTGCCCAGTTCGCACGTCTGGTCACAGGCCACTTCGCTGGCGGTGAAGGCTTCTGACGAGTTGCCTTCAACAAAGGAGTCCAGGCGTACTTTCCAGTTTTCGTGTGCGGCGATGGAGATATCGATATCCAGGTTACGGGTGGCCTTGGTCAGTGCCGCCTTGGCTGCTTTTTCGTCTTCGCCGTTTGCGCCTTCTTTGGATTTGAAAAAATCAAAAAATCCCATGTCTTCTTTCCTTATAAGTTAGCCAAGGTAATGGATTTGCATTGCTAAATCCGCTGTGTATCACCCCTGCCTATGGCTGGCCTGTGCGCAATCCGGCAGGGCGGGTCAAATAGTTGCAGGCATTATAGGTACAAGCCGTGGCTTAAGCCATGACCCGATATTTAAACTGGCGTCAATAATATGGTCTTTTGATCTGGGACAGCATTTGCAAACGGTAGGCATTCGATTAATCAATTATACAAAATGATTAAAAATATAATCATGATTTATGAGCGGGCAGCAGGCCCGCCTGCAACATTGGCTGCTGTTTTGCTAGAATGCCCAGCTTTCCGTTTCCTGATTATGGATGCCCGCCATGACCCAAGTTGTTCGTACCCGCGTTGCGCCTTCTCCCACCGGTGATCCCCACGTTGGCACGGCTTATATAGCCCTGTTCAACATGGTGTTTGCCCGCCAGCACGGCGGCCAGTTCATTCTGCGCATTGAAGACACCGACCAGTTGCGCTCCAGCCGCGAATCCGAACAGCAGATTTTCGATGCCCTGCGCTGGCTGGGTATTGAATGGGACGAAGGCCCGGATGTGGGCGGCCCGCACGGCCCGTACCGCCAGTCCGAGCGCAGCGAAATTTACCAGAAATACGCCAACCAGCTGGTAGCCGACGACCATGCCTTCCATTGCTTCTGCTCGTCCGAACGACTGGATGCGGTGCGCGCCGAACAGATGGCCAACAAGCAAACACCAGGCTACGACGGTCACTGCGCCCATCTGGACAAGGCCGAAGCCCAGGCACGGGTGGATGCCGGTGAATCCCACGTCATCCGCATGCGCGTACCCAGCGAGGGCGTATGCGTGGTCAAGGATATCCTGCGTGGCGACGTGGAAATCGGCTGGGATCGTATGGATGCCCAGGTGCTGATGAAGGCTGACGGCCTGCCTACTTATTTCCTCGCCAACGTGGTCGATGACCATCTGATGGGCATTACCCATGTGCTGCGTGGTGAAGAGTGGCTGCCGTCCGCACCGAAACTGATCAAGCTGTATGAATACTTTGGCTGGGAACTGCCGCAATTGTGCTACATGCCGCTGCTGCGCAATCCGGACAAGAGCAAGCTGTCCAAGCGCAAAAACCCGACCTCCATCACCTTCTATGAGCGCATGGGTTACCTGCCGGAAGCCATGCTCAACTACCTGGGCCGCATGGGCTGGTCGATGCCGGACGAAAGCGAAAAATTCTCGCTGGCCGAAATGATCGAAAACTTCGACATCAACCGCATCTCGCTGGGCGGGCCGATTTTTGACGTGGAAAAACTGTCCTGGCTTAACGGCCAGTGGTTGCGTGAACTGCCGGTCGAGCAGTTTGCGGCGCGGGTACAAAACTGGGCATTCAACACCGACTACCTGATGCAGATTGCTCCGCATGTACAGGGCAGGGTGGAGAATTTTAGCCAGATTGCGCCGCTGGCGGCATTTTTCTTCTCCGGTACCGTGCAGGTCACGCCCGAAGCGCTGGCGCACAAAAAGCTCGACGAGCAACAGGTACGCAAAACCCTGCAATTTGTGCTGTGGCGACTGGAAGCCCAGCGTAGCTGGGACAAGGATGCCATTACTGCCTGCATCAACGAGGTGGGTGCGGCGCTGGAGCTGAAACTGCGCGACATCATGCCGTTGATGTTTGTGGCGATTACCGGTCAGGCCAGCTCGGTATCGGTGCTGGATGCCATGGCCATTCTCGGTCCGGATCTGACCCGCTACCGTCTGCGTCAGGCGCTGGAAGTGCTGGGCAGTGCCTCCAAGAAAGAAGCTAAAGAGTGGGAAAAGGAATTCAAGGCGCTGTAATGGCCGCCTGAGAACACAAGGGGCGATCCAGCGGGTCGCCCTTTTTTATGGGCAGGATTCGGGAGCGGACCTGTCCCAGCCCAGCAGCCGACACAGGTTGTCGCTGGTATGCCAGGCCAGTTGTGCAGCGGTTACATCACCGCGCACACCGGCCAGATCGCGGCATAGCTGCGGCAAGTGCTCCGGACTGTTGCGCTGCCCGGCAGCAAAGGCGGGGGCCATGTCGGGGCTGTCGGTTTCCAGCACCAGTTGCTGCAAAGGTAGGCGCGGCAGCAGGGCACGCAGCTTGCGGGCGGCCGGCCAGCTGTAGGCCCCGCCAATACCCAGCAAAAAGCCCAGCTTGCCGTACTCGACGGCCTGCTCGTAACTGCCGTTGAAGGCGTGAAGGATGCCGCCGCGTGCCGGACGAATGCGCTTGAGACTATCCAGCACCTGCGCATGGGCCTTGCGCACATGCACAATTACCGGCAAGTCGAACTCGCGTGCCAGTTCAAGCTGGGCCTCAAAATAAAAGCGCTGCACATCCGGCTGTGCACCGGGCAATTGGTGGTCCAGCCCGATTTCACCGATGGCGCATAGGCGCGGGTGCTGGCGATAGCGGACGAGCTGTTCGCGCAGGTGCTGCAGATCGGCAGGCTGGTGGCGGTCGGTAAAGTAGGGGTGCAGCCCCAGGGTGCCGTAACAGGCCGCGCTGGCCTCGATTACCTGCCACAGGCGTGGCCAGTGGCGGCGTTCAACCGCGCACAGGATGAAACGCTCTACGCCAAGGCGGCCGGCCCGCTGCAAAACGGCGCTGCGGTCGGCGTCAAAGTCGGCAAAATCAAGATGGCAATGGCTGTCGATCAGGTACATGGAGCAGTTGGCCGGACGAAGGGGTTAATCTTTCTACCGGTTTGCCGATATAAGAGCAATCCCGTTGACCCTCACAAGCCGGTTTTACCGCAGGAGAATGTCATGTTGAATCCCGTTTCCCCCAGTGCCGGTGCCGGCAGCATCGGCACGGTCAATAAAGAAGCGGCGGCGCGTCCGGCGGACAGCATGGACGAAGCACGCAAAACCGCAGCCAGCAGCCGCGAAGGCCAGCGCACCCAGCTGGGTGCGCAGATCATGCAGGCATCACTGGATGTATCCATCACTTCCGGCAACAACTCGCTGGCCCTGTTGTACCGTTCGGCGATTGACAGCATCAACGAACACCTGGCTCCGGCACTGGGACCCAATGCCATCCAGAACGCCATGGGCCAGGACAACAGCCCGGAAGGCACCGCAGGCCGGATTTTGTCCATGTCCACCGGTTTTTATGAAGCCTACGCGGCGCAGCGCCCCAATGACGACCCTGAAGACGTACTGCGCGACTTTGTTGACGTGATTCGTGGCGGCTTTGAAAAAGGCTATAACGAAGCCGCCCAGATTCTGCAGGGGCTGGGCGTAATGGGCGAGGGCAGCTTTGTTGCCGAAGAAATCGGTAAAACCTTTCAGCTGGTGCAACAGGGCTATGATGACTTCCTGGAGAGCAAGCTGGCCGACTTGCAGCAGGCCAAAGGTGACGCTTCCGTGGCTGGCGATGCCTAACCCGTTCCGGCAGCCAGGCCCCGCGTATGCGGGGCTTTTGCGTTTTGAGACAGAACGCAGACGGTAACTACCGGCAAGCCAGCCCGGAACAGGCGGTCTAGCCCATGCGGCTGCGGAACATGAAAAACACTGCCCCCACCAGACAAAGCCCGGCCCACAGGTAATCCAGCTTGAGCGGCTCCTTCATGTAGAACACCGCAAAGGGCACAAACAGGCTCAGGGTGATGACTTCCTGCAGCACTTTCAGCTCGCCCAGACTCAACACGCTGTAACCGATACGGTTGGCCGGCACCTGCAGCAGATATTCAAACAGCGCAATGCCCCAGCTCACCAGTGCGGCAATCAGCCATGGCTTGTTGTTCAGCTCTTTGAGGTGGGCGTACCAGGCAAAGGTCATAAACACGTTGCTGCACAGCAGCAACAACACGGACAGGGCAACAGGATGCATATCAGGCAGGCTCGCAACGGGGCTGGGGTGGATTGGCAACGCCAAAGGGAATGTGAACCATGGGGATGGCTGCCTGTCCGGCGTTGAGGTGGCTGAGCTGGTCATCAAAGAAAATATGCGGCTTGAGCACCTGCAAAATACGCAGCTTTTGCATGCCGCCCAGAAAAAACGCCTCGTCGGTATCCACGCCCCAGTTTTTCAGGGTGGTCAGTACCCGTTCATGGGCAGGCGCACCCCGCGCCGTGACAATGGATACACGCAGGATCTTCTGCTGCGGATCACCGGGGCGCTCGCGCTCCAGCTGCTGCAGGTGAGACAGCTTGCGAAACAGGTCAGCCAGCGGGCCGGGCGAGTGGGGGATTTGCCGGTTTTGTTGCTCATGGGCCTGAAAAGTGGCCAGATCGCTGCTTTTATACACGGCTTCGGACTCGTCATCGGCAATCACTCCGTCAAAGTCAAACGCCACCCGTAACTGGGGATCGGCTTCATCGTCACTGACCGCGCCCGGCAAGACCAGCCCCGCCGGAAAGCCGCAGGCGATGGCCTGTTGCACATCCGGCGGGTTGGCGCTTAAAAACAGCGAGGCATTGAAGGCATGAATAAACTCGTGCGGCAAACCGCCCCCCGTAAAGGCCGCCCGCTGAATATCCAGCCCGTAATGCTCGATGGAACGAAACACCCGCAAGCCGGTTTCCGGCGAGTTGCGCGACAGCAGCACCACTTCCACCGGCTGGCGGTCGGGAAACGCCTGGTTGATCGACAAAGAACGGCGACTAAACGCAAAAGCGACACCCTTGGGCAGCGGGTTGTCGATATGGGTTTGCTGATGCTGGCGATAAGCTGCCACGCCTTGCTGCTCGAACACCTGATTGGATTCGGACAGGTCAAACAGCGCACTGGAAGCCACGCCGACAACCAGCTTTTCTTCGATGGGGTAGCTCATGGCAACTCCTGTGGTGTGGCTGCATAGTGTAGCAAGGGCAGCATGCCGGCGGGTATCCGGGCCTGGCGGGCTTAACAGACTGCTCAAGCCAGTGATGTATTTGATCCGGCTCATGTAATTTCGCGAAGGGCTGGTTTTCGCTTGACTTGATACAGTCTCAAGATGATAATCATTATCATTTTTCGGCACTGAAATCAGGAAGTCTTCAAATATGGCATCTTTTGCAGCCCGCTACAGTGCGCTGACGCTGGCACTGTGCAGCAGCATCGCACTGGCCGATCCGCTGGATCAGGCCCTCTCCGAAAGCGCCGCGCACAGTCAGGCGGCACAGTCCTCCCAGCGCAAGATCGAAAACCTCGACGACAGCACCCAGCAGATGCTGGATGGCTATCGTTCGGCGATCATCCAGGCCCGTAATCTTGAGCGTTATAACGCGCAGATGCGCGAGCTGGTGGCCACCCAGCGCAAGGAGCTGGACGGCTATCAGCAGCAGCTGGCCGACCTGGAGCAGACCGAAGCCAGCGTTGCGCCGCAGATGCAGCGCATGCTGGATGTGTTGCAGGAGTTTGTGGCTGCCGATATTCCTTTTTTGCCCCACGAGCGCAACGAGCGCGTGGAGAACCTGCAGGATCTGATGCAGCGTGCCGATATCGGCCTGTCCGAAAAATATCGCCGCCTGCTTGAGGCTTACCAGATCGAAAGTGATTACGGCTATACGCTGGAAGCCTGGCGCGACAGCCTGCAGCGTGACGACAAGATGCTTAGTGTGGATTTTTTGCGCATTGGCCGGGTGATGCTTTATTACCAGACCCCCGACGGCCACGAAACCGGCTGGTGGAATCCGCAGGCACGCCAATGGCAGGTGCTGGAGGGCAGTGCACGCCGCCCGGTTACCCAGGCCATTGCCGTAGCACGCCAGCAAAAATCGGCCGACTGGCTGGAATTGCCGGTCAAGACTCTGGCTCTGGAGGCTAAGCAGTGAAGTATTGGGCAGTATTGATGGCAGCAGTCTGGGCAGGTTCGGCCATGGCCGCGCCGGTATCACCGACGGAGCTGCTGGAGCGCATCCGCCAGGAAAAAACCACCGAACAGCAGTTGATGCAGCAGCGTGAACAGCAATTCATCAACGACAAGTCGCAGCAGCAGGGGCGTTATGCCGAGGCACAGGCTGCCCTGCGCCAGGCCGAACAGGAGTCGGCCCGCCTGAAAGCCCTGTTTGAAGATCAGGAAAAACAGCTCGCCGAACAGGAGCAGGAACTCAAGGAACGCATGGGCGAGCTGGGCGGCCTGTTTGCGGTGCTGCGCCAGAGCGCGGGCGACATTGCCGGCCAGTGGCAAGGCTCGATGATCAACGTGGAAAAGCCTGGCCGAATCGAGGCGCTGGAGCGGTTCTCCACCAGTCGCCGCCTGCCTACTGCCGACAGCATTGAACAGTTGTGGCTGCATATTCTGGATGACATGTCGGCTACCGGTCAGGTGAAAAGTTTCCAGGCGCCGGTGGTGCGTGTAGGTGGCGAGCGCCAGGAACTGTCCGTTACCCGCGTCGGCCCTTTTGCGGTGTTTGGCGACCAGTCGTTTCTGGTCTATCACGCCGGTGAGGATAGCCTGCGCGAGCTGGCGCGTCAGCCGGGCGGGCTAAACAAGGTACAGGGCTGGAAAACCAGCCAGGCCGATCTGGCCTACACCCTGGTTGATCCGACCCGTGGCAGCCTGCTTGAGCAGTTGCAACGCCAGCCTACCTTTATGGATCGCGTGCATCAGGGCGGTATCGTGGGTTACGTGATCATGGCGCTGGGTGTACTGGGCGTATTGCTGGCTGTGTGGCGCATGGGCGAGCTGCAGCTGGTGATCGGCAGCATCAACAAACAGATGCGCAACCTGTCCAGCCCGCAGGCCAACAACCCGCTGGGCCGTGTACTGGGTGTGCTGGGGCCAACTCCGCAAATCGGTGATCTGGAGACCCTGGAACTGAAGCTGGACGAGGCAGTCATGCAGGAAGTGCCCAGGCTGGAGCGTGGCCAGGGCCTGCTCAAGTTGATTGCCGCCGTGGCTCCATTGCTGGGTCTGCTGGGTACGGTGACCGGCATGATCATTACCTTCCAGGCCATTACCCAGAGCGGTGGCGGCGATTCAAGGCTGATGGCCGACGGTATTTCCCAGGCACTGGTGACTACCGTGCAGGGTCTGGTGGTAGCAATTCCGGTGCTGTTCTTGCACAGCATTGTGGTGGCGCGCAGCA
>CAZVDA010000111.1:0-7476 GCA_964625365.1 uncultured Thiopseudomonas sp.
GAAATACTCCTCTCGCCGCAATAGACTATCAAACAAAACTGCTTCTGGACCCAGACTATCGCGTATTCATTTCCGCGCTCACGCTGGCGCAGTCCATTGACACTTTCAAAAAGCTAGAGGAAATTGCGCTTCAAAAGATACCGCACTTCAAGACATGCACAGATTTATTTGCGCAGGAGTTGGAACGATCTTCTTCATCAGAGACAGGATTTCTTCATCCACCGTCGGGGTATAGGTTCAATCTTTGGAACAACTCAGGTATGCTTACGCTTTCATCAAACCTCGATGCCTTGCGCGGAAAGCGCGGGTCGGTATTTTACGATGAAACCGCATGGCAGACGCCCGAGCAGATGGCAGTCACGGAGAACTTTATCAACGTAGACTCTTCCTTTGGATTGGGCGTTGGTGATGTGCAGCGGCTTGAGCCAATTCAGATGCCACTTCAATTGCTGTACGCATCTAGTGCGGGAGATGTCTCCTACCCATTCTTTGAAAAATACAAATTCTTTTCTAAGAAGATGTTCTTAGGTGATCCTAACTACTTTGCGTGCGACTTAAATGTGGATACGGTGATGAGTTTCTCAACGGTCGATGGTAAGCCGCACAAATCGCATTTGACGCGAGATCAGATAGATAAGGCAATCGAGGAAGATCCAGACTTAGCCGACCGCGAATTGTACAATCTTTTCCGTCGCGGCGCTGGCGAAAACGCTATTGTTAAAATGGAAACGCTGATTCGCAACAGCACCCCGTATCTCCCTGTTTTTTACAACGACACGGGCAAGCGTAAGTTTATTTTTTGCTACGACCCAGCTCGCAACTTCGACGGGAGCATTTTGTCGGTATGGGAGGTTATTAACGATCCGAATATCGGATTCAAACTGCGCCTTGTGAATGTTGTTGCAATGGTAGACCAAGAGACTATTGGTAAAACACCGCTGGCTATGCCAGAGCAGCTAAAAATCATCAAGCGAATGCTGCTGAATTACAACGGCCCGAGAGCGGCTGAATACGAGAACGTAGAGTTTTATATCGACGCTGGCGCTGGCGGCGGCGGGATTTCTGCAGTTGCCGATTCTTTGCTAAGTGACTGGACAGACGAGGACGGTGTGGAGCACGCTGGCATAATCGACAGCGTACATAAACAGTATGAAACGTCGAGATCGAAATACACACATGCGCGACCCATTGTACATCTAATCGAGCCGAAATCACATAGACAGATTATCTTTAACAGCCTTGAGAAGATGACGAGGCACGATCTTATGGAGTTTCCGGAATATGATAACAATAAAGACTCCATCCTTGTCCCAGACGATGACGGAAACTTAAAGGAAATCATTTTAAGCGAAGAGGAACAGATTGCGCTCATACAATGCAACCTTCTCAAAAATGAAATGATATACATGTGCCGTTACGAAACGCCAAACGGTGGGGTACAGTATGACCTTGCTAAGGACAAAAAGAATCGGCTCCATGATGACAGAGTATACACAAGCGCTTTGGCGGCCTATGCCCTATCGCAAATGCGGCGCACAGACCTAACAACGGTTAGGGACGATTTAGACTTACTGTCTGTCCAGCCGTCCGTGACTGTTATCAATTTCGATTAAGCACCGCGCACATAGAAAGGTGGCGAGAAGTTGAGCAAAAAAAAGGAATCAATATCGGCAATTGCCAGTTCGGAAGATGATTTTATCGTAACGACCATTGCGGCGCAACCTGCGAAAGATGCGCCGACCGAGATCAGTATAGAAGAAGAAACTCGCCGCCTTCTGACGCAGGCGATGCTAGATGCCGCCGCAAACAAGCGCGCATCTTCTGTGTTTTTGGATGAAAGGGGCACATATAATAGTCCGTCTATGGACGAATTGGCGCGGCTGGCGGAATGCCCACAGGACGATCTCGAAAAGATGCTGCGGATCAATAGCATTATTGCAAAGTATAGTAACTTGGACGATGTGCTTGGTGTTGTGTTGGAATCACTTCGTGTTAATATCAATACGGACTATAAATTGGACTACCCAAACGTAGAGGGTAGAAACAAGATGAAAACGTTAGATCGCGTGAAAGCGGTTATTGACGAATTTAATAATGAGATTCATCTTTCGCAACAGATACGTGAGAAGATACCTCGCGCATATTCGGAGGGTACCGTCTTCCTTTATTTGAGGAAGGCGGATTACGGCTGGGCTATAGACACATATCCGCTGGGCGTTGCGGTAGTTTCTCCTTATAATGTAGGCGGCAAGCCTGTTGTTCTTATAAACATAAACGAGTTAAAGGATAGACTATCCAAAGCGACATTTAAGAACAGGCGCGGCAAGAGCCTTTTCTTTGAGTCTGTAAAGGAAGAAATCCGTGAGAATTTTCCGGCAGAAGTTTATGCTGCGTTTAAAGCTAAGGACAACTACGCAAAATTGGACGAGCAAAACACTGGCGTCATTCGTATTGGCAATAACGGTCGGAAGTATGGGCTGTCCCCTATGTTCAAATCGCTCAATGCAAGCCTGATATTAGAGATTTTCCGCAATAGTGATACCGTGAACGCCAAAGCGCGAAGCAAGAAGATTGTATACCAACTGCTAAACCCGCAACTACTTGGCTCGACTGGTGACAGAAACCCGCTTGCACAGCAACAGTACGCACATAGCGAATTGATTGCCGCGTACCGCGCCGGTGGCAGTGTTATCTATACTGCACCCGCATATGTGAAAGAGGTAGGAATCTTAGAGCCAAAGGGTGAAATGATCAACAAGGATACTGTTATTCACTATCTACATAAGCAAATGACCTCTTTAGGTATCGGGTTTTTGAATGTAGAATCTGGAGCGTCTATTACAAGTGCAAGCATTAGTCTTACACAACTTATGCGGAACATCAATTCTATTGCGGAAGCGTTTGAAGAAGTGATGGAGGGATTTTATCGCCGCGTATTAGAAATTGAGGGTTTGCCTGTTGAGTACGCCCCTCGGCTAAGAATTAGCGACGCAGAGGCTCTTGAACAAGACCTTCGAATTAAACTAGCTACATTCTTGTACTCTACGCTAAACGGGAGCCTTAGAACCACACTTGATATTCTTGGCGTGGACTACGAGGAAGAAGTATCGCGCAGAAAGGCGGAGAATGCGGAAGGACTGTCGGACGAATTTTTCCCAAGGCTGACCGGCTATACAACTGGCGGTAATACCGAGAAAAAGACAGGCAGACCAGAGGGCGACGAAAACGATAAGAAGGTGTACGATGACGAATATAACACCACTCGCTAATACCATCTGCCCATGCTGCGGCGAAAAACTTCAAATAACGCTGATTGAGTCCGAAGGAAATTTGTCCTTCGGGCTTTTTCATAACACAGCGGAAGCCGACTATACCGAGCTTTCGGAGATGGGATACGAATTTGGCATCCCAAAAGAGGAAGGGGGTGAAGGAGATTAAAAACGTTAAACTGTTTAGCAACCGAGTTTGGATAGCGGAGGAACAGGCGGACGCAGATGCTCTTATTTGCAAGATAGTCATTTGTGATTTTAGTGTGAATAAGAACGGGGTTTTGCTAAACCGCGACACCATTTCAGAGTGGATGGAATCGCTTTTAAACGCCCCTCTGGTCGGTAAGATCAAGGCAAAATCAAATGGCGAAATCGACTTCACCTCGCACAATGCAACTTTGGTAACTCGCGTAGACGAAGATGGCAACGAATACACGGATATAGAGCTAAATACCGATGCTTTCGGCACATTCACAGCAGTCGAGATAGACACGATTGACGGTGTAGAGTGTATCGTTGCTACCGCTCGCGTATGGAAGCGTTTTTACGACGCTAGCAACCTGATCGTCAAGCGCATCAAGGAAGGAACGCTTTCTACCAGTTGGGAGATTTCTGTGGATTCCTCTGAAAAGAGAATAATGAACGGCTCTTTGGTAAAGGTCATCAACCTTGGCCGTTTCATTGGCCATGCGCTGCTTTCCTCGCAAACAGCGCCCGCTTATGATATTTCGCGGGTATTAGAGGTAGCCGCACAGACGGATGACGAGGAGCTTTACTCTGCGCTTGTACGCGACGTGCTAAAGTTGGACGCTAAAGAAAACGAGGTGGAAAAATTGGACAAGGAACAGATTCTCGACATTGCTACCGATGAAGTGGCTATCGATATTGCAGAAGTCACACCCGAAGAAGCGGCTGAACCCGCGTCGCAAATAGACCCTGTTGTTTCAGACGCGGAAGAACCCGCAGAGCCGGAACGCGCGGAAATGACGATGCGTGATCTTCGCTGGAAGATCGAGGAAGCCCTTTATAAGTTCGCAGACAAATACCTAGATGTGGTGTTTATCTTCCCGGAATCGCATACTGGCTGGGCGCATGACTGGGCAGAAAACGAAACGGACATGCACGAGTTTTCGTACTCTGTGGAAAATGACGAGGTTTCGATTTTGAGCGTGAACGCAGTAACGCTTCTAGTCGCGCCGCGCAATATCAACTCTGCGCTTAACGAAAAGAATACCGCGCTGATTGAAGCCCAGAAACAGATCGACGCGCTGACAGCGCAGGTCGAGGTGCTTGAGCCATTCAAGGCGGCGGCAGAGCAAGCCGCGATTGCGGAAGCGGAAGCCAAGCGACAGGCAGACATTGCCGATCTTCGCGCGTATGCGGAAGAATCGAAGATGCTGACGAAGGATGAATTGGCAAGCGGTGAAATCGCGGAAATGATTGAATCGCTCAAGGTTTCCGAAATCAAGGCGATTATTTCTGATCGCATTGTAGCCAAGAACAAGAAAGTTACGGAAACCGCATCCGCTCCCAAACAGCCAAAGCCCCGCATTGACATTAGTTCATCGGAAACGGTGACAGACCGCGCATCTATTTTCAAGAAATTTATTCATAGTTAGAGAGGTGAACTTCGTTGTTAAGATACCTTCAAGTTAAACAGAATAAGGTCGTTCCGCTTCTCGTGGCGGCTGACGATTTGACTACGGGTGCGGTTGTCGCAAAAAGCGCATCTACGGAAAAGGTCGATGTCGCCACTGGCGTAGGAGATTACCTCGTAGACTGTGCGAAGTCCTACGGTGGTGTCAACGCCATTGTAAACCCCACGGACACGGAATCCACCGCTATTGCGTCTGGTGAAAAATGCCAGATGATTCCCACGTTCGTTGGCGAGCGGTACGCAACATCCGAGGCTGTCGTAACCCATGCTGACGTTGGCGACCCGCTGAATGCGACGGCTGGCAAGATGGGTAAGGCGGCAAGCGAGGCGGCGTATCAGTGGGTTTTCGGTGGCCATTATATTGACCCCGCTGGCAAACTGGCGATCATTGAGAGGGTTGCTGGCGGCAACGCACCCGCAACACGCACAATGACTTATGACGCAAATGGCGGCACGGGCACGATGCTGGACGCATATTCCCCGTACTATGTTGGCAAAAAAATCACCG
Source organism: uncultured Thiopseudomonas sp. (assembly GCA_964625365.1). Classification (GTDB taxonomy): domain Bacteria; phylum Pseudomonadota; class Gammaproteobacteria; order Pseudomonadales; family Pseudomonadaceae; genus Thiopseudomonas. Next base: position 5,435 of record CAZVDA010000111.1, read on the forward strand.
TAAGGGAGTGCATGTTCGCAGCCCCCACATACAAAGACTTCGTAGAGTGGGACACGGTTGCTGGCGGCACAGGAACGGCTTACGACCCCGGCGATGAAATCGCGGTTGCAGCATCTAATATCAAACTGTACGCGCAGTACGAAGACACGCATACCAAGTTGGTGCTGAACGGGAACACTGGCACGGGCACGATGGCGGATGCTTCAAAATACTATGTAGACGAGATCATCACTGTACCGGAATCAACGTTCGCCCCGCCATCCGGGAAAAAGTTCTCCAAGTGGAATACCGCTGCTGATGGAAACGGAACTGCCTATGACCCGGAGGACGAGATCGCTGTCATTGCAGACATGATCGGCGCAGCAACTACGCTCTATGCGATCTGGGTAGACGCCTAACATCAAACTAACCCACGACTCCGGCAGACGCCGGAGCCTTTTTATTTAAGGAGGAAATTAAACATGTTGAGAATTATAACCCCCCTCGGAAATCGCCCCATCAAGGCGACCTACAAAGCCAGCGAAGATATGAAACAGGGCATGGCCGTCGCTCTGGACATCGCCGACGCCGAAGTTGATAAGGCCACTGGCGTTGGCGACTACATTGTGGACGTTCCCAAGAAATACGAGGGGCTGTACGCCATTGTGAACCCCGAAGACGATGCTTTTGAAGACATTGAAACCGGCGATCTGGTTCTTGTCATCCCCACCTACATTGGCGACCGCTTTGCCACTGACCAGATTACTTCGGCGGGGCTTAGTGTGGGCGACCCCCTCGACGTTGCCGCTGGTCTTTTCGTCGAGGCGACATCCAACGACGCTTACCAGTACGTCTATGGTGGCACTTATGCCGACCCCACTGGAACCCTGCACATTGTCGAGCGCGTCGCCAAGGCGACTGTGTAAGACTGACTTTTACAATAGGAGGTATAACAGATGAATATGGAATTTGCCACTCGTCTTGAGCAGCCCGGATATCTCGCGGATTGGGCGCGCAAGATTGTTTACAATTGCGAGCTTAGTGCTGATGACCGCGAAATGAATGCCGCCGCTGACGATTTCTGGAAGGAAGTTGGGCGCACCGGCTTTGACCGCGACCACGAGCTTTCTGCGCTGATTACCAAGGCGCTTACACCCGAGATCGTTACTGCTCCTGGCGAGATTCTTGGCCGCATGTTTGTCGAGGGTAGCGTTGGCGAGTTTGACGACAAGCGTGTGGAGTACGGCCCGAAGAACACGCTGCATGCACACGAGGCGGTCGTGGGCGGCAACGTCGATGCGTCTTACCTTGACCACAGCGTTCTGACCCCCACTTGGAAAACGCTTCAGATCGAGACGTATATCCCGTTCCAAGAGATTCGTCGTGGCGGTTATAAGAGCGTTGCGACCTATGTGAACTTCGCCCGCGAAGCGTTTGAGCAGAAGAAGGTTGGCATTGTGATGAACGCGATTGCCACCGCTATTTCTTCTGGCGCTGCCAATTACATTAACGAAGGCTCCACCGCCCCGACCGATACGTCCATGCTTGCGCTGGCGCTGTATCTGGCTGATGTGACGGATGGCGAAATCCCCTTCGCGTTTGGTCTGAACAAGTACATTCAGGCGATTGCCAACCTGTCCAACGCCAACACCAACAAGACGGACGTTGAGAAGTCCATGTGGTTCAACACTGGCTTCCTGACCAAGTACAGCGGCATTGATCTGATCGGCTTCTCCGGGCGCAAGCTGCTGGCTGACGGCTCGAGCATTGTCCCCAACAACACGCTTATCGGCGTTGCTGGCAAGGTCGGAACGCTTGACATGAAGGGCGACCTCCGCGTTATGCAGGAGGAGGACATCAATAAGGAGCACATCCACCTCAAGCTGGCGGGCTTCACCTTCGGCTATGCTATTACCGATATTCTCAAGGCTGCGAAGGTCGTTATTGCCTAACAATTGATTGTGTGGGGAGGATAACCCTCCCCTATTTTGCAAATTTGAAGTGTGTGAGGTGGCCATTATTTCTATTAAAACCGGCAATAACATCAATGTCTACAACTACGG
>CAZVDA010000112.1:0-7390 GCA_964625365.1 uncultured Thiopseudomonas sp.
CACCCTGGTACGCCAGGCCGGTTTCGAGTTGCTGGAACAGCACGATGACGTAGGGCTTGGACACACGTTGTTACAGCTTGCCAAAGCGCGCAGTACCTGAAATATCAAGGCTAAGTGCCATGATTGTGACCACCTTTTGACGCATGCAATGGTTGTACGTTAAACAGACTGTATAATGCAGCCGTTTTGCCATTGTGGTGGCGCAAGTGGCCTGTGTGACGGGTTAATGAATCCGGATGCGAAACGGGTTAACCGGACCCGCCAAACAGGCCGCTAATCTGGCACAAGGAGCCGGTCATGATTGATTTCAGCAAGATGCGTTTTCTGGTCGTGGATGACTTTTCTGAATTTCGCAGTTCCATTCGCGGCATTCTCGGTTTGCTGGCCGTGCAGAAAATTGATACGGCCGCCAATGGCGAGGACGTACTGGAACTATGCCGCCGCAACCGTTACGACGTAATCCTGCATGATTACAACCTGGGCGAGGGCGTCAGCGGCCAGCAGGTTCTGGAACGACTGCATGCAGAAAAACTGCTGTCGCCCCACTGCATTTTCATCATGGTGACGGCGGAAAACACCCAGGCCATGGTGCTGGCCGCCATCGAATGCGAACCCGACGATTATCTAAGCAAGCCGTTTAGCAAGGTGTCGCTGCAAACCCGCCTGGAGCGCATGGTGCGCCGCAAGCAGGTACTGGCTCCGGTGCTGACGGCCATGGAGAACCGCAACTTTGCGCAGGTACTGCAGGCCTGTGCCGCCATTGAAGCCCAGGACCCGCGCCATGCCGTGCTCTGTCAGCGCTACAAGGCCATGGCGCTGCAGCATCTGGGCCGCTTTGCCGAGCTTGAACAGCATCTGGAACAGCAGGCCCGCAGCCGTCCGGCAGCCTGGAACCTGCAGATGCTGGCCAACCTGTGGCTGCAGCAGGGCAAGCTGTCGCGGCTGAATCCGTTGCTGGATGCGGCCATGCGCCAGTTTCCGCTGATGCCGGAACTGCATGACATTCGTGCCGCGCTGTCGGCGCGGGAAAACGACCTGCCGGCGGTGGTGCAGTCATTACAGCGGGCGGTGTCGCTGTCGCCCAATACCGTACGACGCCAGATCATGCTGGCCCGGCAGGCCTGGCTTAACGGCCAGCCGGATGTGGCCGTCTATGCACTGCGCCAGATCTGGGAAATTGGCCGCTACTCGGTGGCCTTTGATGCCGAGCTGTTGTGGCAACTGGCGTCCATGCTGGCCAAAGCGGGCAATGGCCGTTCCACCGAGGATATCCAGAACTGGCTGCGGCATCTGGACAAGGCTGCCCAGCAGGAGGTGCGCTTGCGGCCGCTGGCAGCACTGCTGCGGCTGATACTGGCGCAGGGCAAAGGGCTGCAGCCGGATGCCGCTGCGTTACAGGATGTGTGTGCGGAGCTGCTGGCGCGGCAGGACGGCTACACGGCGGTTACCCTGTTGCAGCTGGGTGACTGGCTGCAGCAGCTGGATGCGCTGCCTGCGGCCCGCCAGCTGTGGCAGCGCTGTGGCGATCGTCACAGCACCATTGCCGGGGTGTCGGAACAACTGGAACGCCGTCTGTCCGATTTTGCCGGCAACGCCATGCGCCAGGCAGCCAGCCAGAGCCGCGAAGCCATTGCGCTGCAACTGACCGGTGAAAGCGCACAGGCGGCGCAGCTGTTTGCCGGTGTGCTGGAGCAGGCACCGGCCTTGCTGGAAACCAATATGGCCGCTGCACGCCTGCACGCAGCGCTGGCCGGAGCCGGCGATGCCGCTTCTGCGCCGCTGGTGGCTGCCTGCCTGCAGCGTATAGGCCAGATGTCGCCGCTGGAGCCTGATGCACTGGACTTTTCCCGTATGAACAACCCCCTGGAGGCACGACCATGGTAAAGCAGATTGATTTTTCCACGCTGATGGCGTCCAGCGTCCATGACATGAAAAACATTATTGCTGCCGTCAGCCAGGCCTATGAAAGCCTGGTGGCACAGCTGCCGTCCGAATTGCAGCAGTGTGCCGAGGTGCGCCTGATCGAGCGCGAGTCGCTGCGGCTGGATGCCATGCTGGTACAGCTGCTGGGCATGTACAAGTTCGAGCATGGCCAGTTGCGCCTGCAAAGCGAGTATTGCCGGGTGGATGACCTGTTTGAAGATCTGCACAACCGCCATGCCGAACTGCTGCAATACCGCCAGGTGGAGCTGCGAATCGAGCTGGACGATCCTGACCTGGAAGGCTTCTTTGACCGCAACCTGATTGTCACCGTGCTGGACAACGCACTGGGCAATGCCCTGAATTACTGCCGTTCGGCGATTTGCCTGCATGCGGCGGCGGGCGAGGGCTGCATTGTATTGAGCCTGTGTGATGACGGTCCCGGTTATCCGGCTGCCATGCTGGGGCCGGTGCGCGAGCGTGATGCCAGCGGCATTGACCGCAGCAGCGGCAGCACGGGGCTGGGCCTGTATTTTGCGGCCAGCATTGTTGCCATGCATGACCAGCCGGGCTGTCAGGCCGGGCTGGAGCTGCGCAACGGCGGGCCGCTGGGCGGTGCCTGCCTGCAGATCAGCCTGCCGCTGCCTAGCCTGTTCTAGTGGGCCAGCAGCTTTAGCAGCTCTTCCTTGTCAATGGCAGCGGTGGCCGTGCCGGCGCTGCCAAACAGTGAATCGGCCAGCGTCTGCTTGTGCTCCTGCATAAGCTGGATGCGTTCTTCCACCGTGCCGCTGGCGACCAGCTTGTACACAAAAACCGGCTTGTCCTGCCCGATGCGGTAGGCACGGTCGGTGGCCTGGTTTTCGACAGCCGGGTTCCACCAGGGGTCCAGATGGATCACGGTATCAGCGGCGGTGAGGTTAAGGCCGGCACCGCCCGCCTTGAGGCTGATCAGAAACACCGGATTGTTGCCGTTTTGAAACGCGTCAATGGCTTCCTGGCGCTTGCGGGTTGCGCCGGTCAGCTTGCTGTAGGCAATCTGGTGCTTGCGCAGTATGTCTTCGACCAGGCCCAGTGCCTGGGTAAATTGTGAAAACAGCAGAATGCGCCGGCCTTCTTCCAGCATGGCGGGCAGGTGGTCGCCCAGCCAGTCCAGCTTGGCGCTGTCGTGCAGGTTTTGTGCCTGCTCCAGCTTGACCAGTTGCGGGGCTATGCAGGCCTGGCGCAGCTTGAGCAGGGCATCCAGAAAGGCGATATGGCTTTTGGCCAGACCCTGTTTGGCCACCAGGTCGCGGATGTGCTTTTCCATGCTCAGGCGGATGCTTTCATAGAGGGCGGCCTGTTTGCTGCCCAGCTCGACGTACTGGGTGATGGTGGTTTTTTCCGGCAGTTCGGCAGCCACCTGCTGCTTGGTGCGGCGCAGGATGAACGGCGAAATTTTTCGGGCCAGTTCGCTGCGGGCGGTTTCTTCGCCGTCTTTTTCAATGGGATTGCGAAACACGTCATTGAAAAAGCTGCGTCCGTACAGCAGGCCGGGCAGGGCGAAGTCCATCAGTGACCAGAGCTCGCCCAGATGGTTTTCCAGCGGCGTGCCGGACAGGCACAGGCGCATGCCGGCCCGCAGGCGGCGGGCGCTGATGGCGGTCTTGGTTTGCGGATTCTTGATGGCCTGGGCTTCGTCCAGAACTGCCAGCGCGTAGTCCTGCGTGCTGTGGTAGTCGATATCCAGATGCAGCAGGGCGTAGCTGGTAATGATGATATCGGTGTCCTGCTGGCGCGCCATCAGGTGGTGACGGTCGCTGCCGTGCAGGATGCGGGTGGTCAGGTGCGGTGCAAAGCGGGCGGCCTCGCGCTGCCAGTTGCCCAGCAGGCTGGTGGGTGCTACCACCAGTACCGGCTGCTGACTGTCGTTCTGTTCTTTTAGCCAGGCAATAAAGGCCAGCACCTGCAGGGTTTTGCCCAGCCCCATGTCGTCGGCCAGAATGCCGCCCAGGTGGTTGCGATACAAAAAGGCCAGCCAGTTCAGCCCCTGCTGCTGGTAGTCGCGCAATTGCGCCTTGAGCAACGCCGGCGGCTGGATGGGTTCGATGCCGCGATAGTCGTTGAGCTGCTCGATCAGCTGGCGGGTCAGCGGTGCGTTGCGCTGGTCCAGGTCGGGCAGGTCTTCCAGCTGGGCTGCCTGGTAGAGCGGCAGTTGCAGGGTCTGGTTGAGGTCGTGTTCCAGTACCAGGCCGCGCAGCAGGCTGTGGATCTGTTGCAGCGGGCGGGTGTCGATCTGCAGCCAGCCGCCCTTGCTGTGCAGGACCATTTGCTCGGGTGCGCCCTGTTCCAGCCACTGGGTGACAAGCTGGGTGCTGTCCAGTTTGCTGCCGTCTTCCATGGTCAGCTGCAGGCCAAAGTCGAACCAGCCGGGGCCGGTGTCGCCGAGGCTAAAGCTGAAGCTGGCCTTGCGGGGGCTGAACTGGAAGTCGTCATCCTGGCTGATGCGCCAGCCCTGTTCGGCCAGTTGTGGCAGATGCTCGGTGGTCAGTTGCTGCCAGGCGCTGAAATACTGGCCGAGGCTGTCGGACTGGGGCAGCCAGTAAAAATTGATTTCATCGGCGCTGTCCAGCCCCAGTTGCAGGCCGTGCAGGGTTTCCAGTGCAGCCTGTTCGCAGGCCAGGTCGCGCTGGATGATGTACAGTCGCTCGCCGGTCTTGCGGGTAACGCGTGGCGGGCTGTCGTCCTGATAGTCTGCCGGCAGGCTGCAGGGGCCGTAGTCGAACTGCAGGGCGATGCAGGGCAGCGCGTGCTCGCCAAACAGGCGGACGCTGGTAATCCGCGCATGCGGGATGCACTGGTCGATTTCTTCGCAGTCCATTTGCAGGGGCGCGGACAGTTGTTGCGGGTTAAAGCGCGACATCAGGGCGACGCTGACCTGGGCCAGCCCTTCGTCTGGAATGGTGGGGGCCTTTTGCAAATGCAGGATTTCGTCGGCTCCCAGCTCGCTTAGCAGCTCGCCAATACAGGCGCTGCTGCGGTCGATAAACATCAGCGGCAGGGTGTTGATCAGTTGCCAGTTGCGGGTGCCCTCCAGCTCGGCACGCAGCTGTTTGCCGCCTTGTACGTCCTGCCACTGCCAGGTGAGCTGACGGCCTTCAACCAGGCAGACGGGCTGGTTGCGGTAGTGCAAGCGCATGCTTTTGGCGGCCAGCAGCAGTGCCTTGTGGCCGGATGCGCCCAGAAACAGATAGTGCAGGTTGCTCTGGCGGGTTAGCGCGTTGAGTATTTCCAGATCGGTGGACCTGATGAAGTCCGGCTGGAACATGCGCTCAAAGGGGGACGCCGGCTGGTAGCGCTGTTGCTGGCCCCAGGTAGCGTCTTTGCGCAGGTAGGCCCGGTAAAACTCAAGACGCAGCCCCGACGGCGAAGGCTCCAGATTATAGAGCAGGTGGAACTTGCCGGTTTCCGGCTCCGGTGGTGACAGGTTACCGCCGTTTTCCGGCAGGTGTTGCAGCCAGTCCAGCCAGGCCGGCTGTGCATGGGCCTCGCTGAGCCATTGCAGGGCAACGGCCACCACATGCTTGCAGCGATAGCCTACGGGACAGTCGCAGTAACCGCTTAACTCGCCGTTTTGCACTTCGACGCTGGCTTCGTAGTAGCGCCAGTTGCTGCCACGTACTTCGGCGTAGGCAGCATTGCCCCTGACGTGCAGCGTGCCTACCCGCTGCTGGCGCTGGTAGGTTTGCCCGCGGTTGAACGAGGTGGTGCCAGCCATGGCACGGATATCGGCCAGGGTAAAATCAGGCATCGGGATCATACGCCAGATTAGGCATCAACCAGCGCTCGGCTTCTTCCAGGCTAACGCCCTTGCGCTGCGCATAGCTTTCCACCTGATCTTTCTCGATCTTGCCCACGGCAAAGTATTTGGCCTCGGGATGGGCAAAATACCAGCCACTAACCGCTGCGGTGGGGAACATTGCATAGTGCTCGGTTAACCACACGCCGCAGTTACCTTCGGGATCAAGCAGCTCAAACAGCGGACCTTTTTCAGTATGGTCGGGGCAGGCTGGGTAACCAGGTGCTGGGCGGATGCCACTATATTTTTCCTGAATCAGCGCATCGTTATCCAGTTGCTCGTCACTGGCGTAGGCCCAGTATTGAGTCCGCACCTGCTGGTGCAGCCACTCGGCAGTGGCTTCGGCCAGGCGGTCGGCCAGTGACTGGATCAGGATGGCGCTGTAGTCGTCGCCTTCGGCCTTGTACTGGTCGCACAGCTCTTCCACGCCGATGCCGGCAGTGACGATAAAGCCGCCCACATAGTCGGTCAGGCCGCTGTCTTTGGGGGCCACAAAGTCGGCCAGACAGCGGTTGGGGCCGTTGTCGCGGATAACCGATTGCTGACGCAAATGGTGCAGACGGCGCAGTGGCTGACCAGCTTCGTCATACAGCTGGATATCATCGTGATCCACCTGATTGGCCGGCCAGAAGCCAAACAGCGCCTGGGCGCGAATCAGTTTTTCGCCAATCAGCTTGTCCAGCATCACCTGGGCTTCGTCAAACAGGGTTTTGGCCGCTTCGCCGACTACTTCGTCCTGGAAAATGCGCGGGTATTTGCCGACCAGGTTCCAGGAGATAAAGAACGGGGTCCAGTCGATGTACTCGCGCAGTACCGCCAGATCCAGCGATTCAATCAGGCGTGCGCCGGTAAATTCCGGCACCGGCGGCTGATAGTTGCTCCAGTCCATTTGCGGGCGGTTTTCTACCGCCTTGGCGTAGGGCAGGTATTCGGTATTGGATTTGCGGTTGGCGGTACGTTCGCGGATTTTGGCGTACTCTTCGCGGGTGTTTTTTACAAACTCCGGCTTGAGTTCTTTGGACAGCAAGGTGGTGGCTACGCCGACCGAGCGCGAGGCATCGGTGACGTAAATCACTGCATCATTGGTGTAATGCGGGTCGATTTTCACCGCGGTGTGCGCCTTGGAGGTAGTGGCACCGCCAATCATCAGCGGCAACTGGAAGTTCTGGCGCTGCATTTCCTTGGCTACATGCACCATTTCATCCAGTGACGGCGTAATCAAACCCGACAAGCCGATAATATCGACTTTTTCCTCGATGGCGGTTTTCAGAATTTTATCTGCCGGTACCATCACGCCCAGGTCAACAATGTCGTAGCCGTTACAGCCCAGTACCACGCCGACAATGTTTTTGCCAATGTCGTGTACGTCGCCCTTGACCGTGGCCAGCAGGATTTTGCCCTTGGCTTCCGGCGCATCGCCTTTTTCTTCTTCGATAAAGGGAATCAGGTGGGCAACCGCCTGTTTCATTACCCGCGCCGACTTGACCACTTGCGGCAGGAACATCTTGCCGCTGCCAAACAAATCTCCGACCACGTTCATGCCGTCCATCAGCGGGCCTTCGATGACGTGAATCGGGCGCTCGGCCTGCTGGCGGGCTTCTTCGGTGTCTTCAACAATATAGGTGGTGATGCCCT